>JBMOFG010000537.1:0-1512 GCA_049314415.1 Polymorphobacter sp. | reverse complement strand
CGATGATGCGGCTGGCCATGATGTGGACGACGCCTTCGGGGCTGCGCTGCACTTCGCCTTCGATCTGCATCAGCCGCGCCGCCATGATCGGCCGGCGGAAAATGTCGAACAGCCGCGCCCAGATGACGATGTTGGCGACGCCACTGTCATCCTCAATCGTCACGAAAATGGCATTGCCCTTGCCCGGCCGCTGGCGGATCAGCACGACGCCGGCAACGCTGACGCGGCGGCCGTTGCGGGCGATCGCCGCGTCACCACAACTGAGCACGCCATCCACGGCGAAATGGCCGCGCAGCAGCGCCATCGGATGGCCCTTCAGCGACAGACGGATGGTCTGATAATCGGCGGCGACCTGTTCCCCCGGCGTCAGCAGCGGCAGGTCGGCATCGGGTTCGGCACCCAGTTCGCGCGCGCTGGCCGCGGCGAAGAGCGGCAGTTCGCCCATTGGCGTGCGCAGCGCCTGCCACGCCGCGCTGCGCCGGTCGAGCCCCAAGGATCCGCAGGCGTCGGCATCGGCGAGCAGGCGCAGCGCGCGCGGCGGCAGACCGGCGTTGCGGGCCAGCGCCTCGACACTGTCGAACGGCCGGGCGGCGATGATCGCATCGGCCCAGATTTGCCGAAAGCCGCTGATCTGGCGCAATCCGAGGCGCAAGGCTTCCCCTTCGATACTATTGTCCCAGCCGCTGTGGTTGATATCGACCGGCCGCACCGCGATGCCATGTTCACGTGCGTCGCGGACGATCTGCGCCGGGGCATAAAACCCCATCGGCTGCGAATTGAGCAGCGCGGCGGCAAAGATCGCCGGATAATGATGCTTGAGCCAGGATGACACCCAGACCAGCCGGGCAAAGGCGATGGCATGGCTTTCGGGGAAACCGTAACTACCAAAGCCCTTGATCTGGTTGAAACAGCGCTGGGCAAAATCGGCGTCGTAACCCCGCGCGACCATGCCGCCGACCATCTTGTTCTCGAAATGCTGCATCGTGCCGAGGTTGCGAAAGGTCGCCATGGCGCGGCGCAACTGGTTTGATTCGGACGGGGTGAAATTGGCGGCAGTGATCGCCAGCTTCATCGCTTGTTCCTGAAACAGTGGCACGCCAAGCGTCTTGCCGAGCACATGGCGCAGCTCCTCCGGGTCATGCGGCGGCGCCGGCGAGGGAAATTCGACCTGCTCGCGTCCCTGCCGGCGCCGCAGATAGGGGTGGACCATATCGCCCTGGATCGGCCCCGGCCGCACGATCGCGACCTGGATAACGAGATCGTAGAATTCGCGCGGCCGCAGCCGCGGCAGCATGTTGATCTGCGCCCGGCTTTCGATCTGGAAGACGCCGATACTGTCTCCCCGGCACAGCATGTCGAAGACGCCCTTGTCGGCATCGGGAACATTGTCGAGCGTCAGTTGCCGGCCGATATGGGTTTCCACGAGCGCAAAGGCCTTGCGGATGCAGCTGAGCATTCCCAGCGCCAGCACATCGACCTTCATCAGGCCGAGCGCGTCGATATCGTCCTTGT
>JBMOFG010000536.1:0-1514 GCA_049314415.1 Polymorphobacter sp. | reverse complement strand
CGACGCAGGCGCTCGCCGCCGTCCCGCTCGGGAAGATCCTCGCCGAGGGGAAGGCGCCCGAGATCATGCGCAATACCGGCATCGTCGGCGCCTTCGCGAAGGCGATGGGTATCCCCTGGGAGACGCTCGAAGCGGTGATGGCGATGGTCAACGCGGCAAATGGCTTTTTTGCTGACAATGCGCCTTGGAAGCTGGCTAAAACCGATGTGGCGGCGATGGGGCACGTCCTACACGCAACGCTCGATGCGACGCGGCGGATCGTTCTGCTCGTGCAGCCGGTGATGCCCGAAGCATCGACGCGGCTGCTCGACCTGCTTGGTGTTGCTGCAAATGCTCGTCAATTCAATAACTTCAATACCGCTGTTATTTCGGGTACTCAGCTTCCCGAGCCACAGGGTGTCTTCCCGCGCTGGGCCGAGCCCGCCTGATGCTGGCGCTGCGACTGGCAGCCGAGGGCGATCTGCCGGCACTGCGCGTGATGATGGCGCGCGCCATTGCCGAATTGCAGACGGACTTCCTCACGTCCGAACAGGTCGAAGCGAGCAAGGCGGTGATGGGCCTCGATACCCAATTGATCGCTGATGGCTGCTATTTCCTCGCCGAAATCGATGGCCAGCTCGCCGGAAGCGGCGGTTGGAGCCAGCGCGCGACGCTTTATGGCGGTGACCATAGCGCCGGCCGTGATGCACGACTGCTCGACCCTATGACCGAGGCGGCGCGGATCCGGGCGATGTATACCCATCCCGATTTCACTCGGCGCGGCGTCGGCAAGGCCGTGCTGGACGCCTGTGAAGCCGCCGCGCGCACCGCTGGGTTCGGCCGCGTCGAGCTTATGGCCACGCTGGCGGGCGAACCGCTCTATGCTGCCGCCGGGTTTTGCGCGATCGAACGGATCGAGGACAGTAATGGCGGTGCGCCGGTGCCGCTGATCCGCATGGGCAAGCCACTGTGACGATTCTGATCGATAGCCATTGCCACCTCAACTACCCAGGGTTGCGCGAGGATGTGCAGGGCGTGCTCGGTCGGGCGCGTGCCGCCGGGATTGGTGGCTTCCTCGGCATTTCAACGCGGCGCAACGAATGGGATGATGTAATCGCTCAGGCCGATTCCGAGCCCGACATCTGGGCGACCATCGGCATTCACCCACATGAAGCCGATCTTCATCCCGATACCGATACCGCAGCGCTTATTGATGCCGCTGGCCACGCAAGGGTGATCGGGGTCGGCGAAACCGGGCTCGATTATTTCTACGATAAGTCTGACCGCGCCCGGCAGCAGGCGAGCTTTGTCGCGCATATCACTGCGGCGCGCGCCACCGGCCTGCCGCTGATCGTCCACACCCGGGATGCCGAAGCTGACACGCTCGCACTGCTTCGGGCACCCGGCGACGGCACGCTGCACGGTGTCATCCATTGCTTTACCGCGAGCCAGACCTTTGCGGAACAGGCGCTTGCGTTGGGTTTTTATATTTCAATTTCAGGTATCGTCACCTTCAAGAACGCACGAGATTTGCA
>JBMOFG010000535.1:0-1528 GCA_049314415.1 Polymorphobacter sp. | reverse complement strand
GTGCGGTTTACGCCTTCACCGCAATCAAGGGCCTGCAGGTCATCATCGATGGCCCTGTCGGTTGCGAAAACCTGCCGGTCACCTCGGTGCTGCATTACACCGATGGCCTGCCGCCGCATGAACTGCCGATCGTCGTTACCGGGCTGGGCGAGCAGGAACTGGGCCGTGATGGTACCGAAGGTGCCATGAAGCGGGCTTGGAAGACACTCGATCCGGCGCTGCCGGCGGTTGTCGTCACCGGTTCGATCGCCGAAATGATCGGCGGCGGTGTTACGCCCGAAGGCACTAATATCCAGCGCTTCCTGCCGCGCACCATCGATGAAGACCAGTGGCAGGCCGGCGACCGGGCGCTGACCTGGCTGTGGACGCAGTTCGGCCCGAAAAAGACACCGCCGCTGCGCCCACGCAAAGAGGGCGCTCGTCCCAAGGTCAATATCATCGGGCCGATGTACGGTACCTTCAACATGCCGTCCGACCTTGCCGAGATACGCCGGCTCGTCGAGGGCATTGGTTGTGAGGTCAATCTTGTCTTCCCGCTTGGCACACACCTCGCCGATATCCGCCGTCTCGCGGATGCCGAAGTCAATATCTGCATGTATCGCGAATGGGGCCGCGGCCTGTGCGAAGCGCTCGAGCGGCCGTATCTGCAAGCCCCCATTGGTCTCAATTCGACTACGCTGTTCCTGCGCAAGCTGGCTGAGCTGACCGGTCTTGATGCCGAGCCTTTCATCGAGAAGGAAAAGCACACGACGATAAAGCCGCTGTGGGACCTGTGGCGCTCAGTCACCCAAGACTTTTTTGGCACGGCGAGCTTTGCGATCGTCGCCACTGAAACCTATGAACGCGGCCTGCGCAGCTTCCTTGAAGATGATATGGGGCTGCCGTGCACCTTCAGCTTCAAGCGGACCGCGGGCATCAAGCCCGACAATGCAGCCGTTATTGAAGCGCTCAAGACCAGCCCGCCGCTGATCATGTTCGGCAGCTATAACGAGCGCATGTACATGGCCGAACTTGGTAGCCGATCGGTCTATGTACCCGCCAGTTTTCCGGGCGCCGCGATCCGCCGTCATACCGGATCGCCGTTCATGGGCTATTCGGGGGCGACCTATCTCGTCCAAGAAGTCTGCAACGCACTGTTTGACGCACTGTTCTTCATCCTGCCGCTCGCCGGTCAGATGGATCGAGCCGAGGCGACGCCGTCGCGGCTTCTGGAATCGGTCGCATGGGCAGATGACGCGCGCTCCGAACTTGATGTCCTTGTCGACAAGCAGCCAGTGCTGGTGCGCATCTCCGCTGCCAAGCGGCTGCGTGATGCCGCCGAGCGGGCAGCGCGGGATGCCGGCGAGAAGATCGTCACGCGCGAACGGCTTTTTGCCGCTTCGCAATTATTTGAGTCGCAGGCGGCATGAGCCTCTGGCTCTTTCAAGAACACTGCGGCATAGTGTCCCGGGGTGTAACCTTTGGTTCGAAAGAACCTCGACCACTTTGCGGTGGATTCCAACGCCGCAAAGCTGCCGGTCGGGCGAGG
>JBMOFG010000534.1:0-1531 GCA_049314415.1 Polymorphobacter sp. | reverse complement strand
TATCCGGGTATTCGCGCCGGTTCTTTGCGGGCTAGCTCACCACCAGCTTGTGGCGGGTATAGTCGCGCATGGTGTAGGCGGTGCCGCAAACGCCGAGGCCGCTTTGTTTGTGGCCGCCAAAGGGCATCCAGTCCACACGGAAGGCGCAATGATCATTGACCATCACCGTTGCAAAATTGAGTTGATCGACCGCGCGTTTCACATCATCGATGCTGCGGCCCCACACCGCCGCCTGAAAGGCGTAGGGGCTGTCATTGGCGCGAGCGATAGCGTGGGGCACATCTTCATAGCCGTTCACGCAAATGACGGGACCAAAAATTTCCTCGCGGACCGCCGCGCAATCTTCCGGTGCATCGAGCAGAATGGTCGGTTTATACAGCGTATCGGCCTCTTTCTCGCCACCACACATCAGCTTGGCGCCGCGCGCAATGGCGTCCTGTACGGTGCGGTGCACGCGCTCCACTTGCTCCGGCGTAATCATCGGCCCGACATCGGTATCCTCATGCAGCGGGTTGCCGACTTTGAGTTTCTCGGCCGCTTCCCCCATTTTGCGGGCGATGTGCCCCGCTTCTGCCCATGGCACATACACGCGTTGAACCGAGGTGCAGACCTGCCCCGCGTGGGTCATGCCGCCGCGTAGCAATGTAGGAATCGCCGCATCGTGATCGGCGTAAGGCAATAAAATGGCGGGTGAGGTGCCGCCATGTTCGAGCGCACAGCGCGTGCCGGGCGCAATTTTGGAACGCAGATGCCAGCCCACTTTGGCCGAGCCAATGAAAGACAGAAACGCGGTACGCGGGTCGCAGGCGAGCGCCTCGGCGATGTCGTTGGGGCAGATCAATGTTTCGCACCAGCCTTCCGGCAGTCCAGCTTCACGCGCCAGCTTGGCGAATTTGAGCGCGCATAGCGGCGTGCGCAGATCGGGCTTGATGATCACCGGACAGCCCACCGCAATGGCTGGTGCCGCCTGATGCACCACCAGATTAAGCGGGTGATTGAACGCGCAGATGGCGACCACGGGACCAATCGGCTCATAGCGCATGTCGAAATGTTTGCCGACGCCCAGCGGTGTGATGTCGGGGGTGAAGCTGCTGCTGCCCATGATGGCGGGAATTTGGCTGGCGGCGTGGCGGATGCCAAAGACGGCGCGCTCCACCTCGATCTGTGCGGTGCGCAGTGGCTTGCCGCCTTCCATGGCAATCAGCTCGGCAAAGGAACCGGACGCTTTTTCCACCAGATCGCCCAGACGGTTCAAAATCGCCATGCGTTCATGCGCGGGAATCCACTGGCTGCGGTCTTGATACAGCGCTACCGCACGATCCAGCGCGGTGTTCGCATCGTCGGCGCTGTGATAATCGAGCGTATCGATGAGGCTGCGGTCATAGGGCGATAACACGGCAAGGCGTGCGGTGTCATCGGCCAGACGCAGCGTTTTGCTGGCGGCCTGATTCAGGTTCCGTAGTGCGTTTTTGAACATGCCTGTGTTTGTAGCAGAGATTGTTGCATATGGGAATAGGCAGGCGCGCAGCCT
>JBMOFG010000533.1:0-1531 GCA_049314415.1 Polymorphobacter sp. | reverse complement strand
CATGCCGCCCAGCTGGCCGATCAGCTCTGGCGCATGTTTCCCAAGCGCGGCGAAGATGCAGCGGCGCTGCGGCAGGATTATGTCGACTGGTTTGCGCGCCTGCCTGCCGATGTGGGAATGCATTGCGTGGAGCAGGTCATCAGCAAACACCCCTATGCGTCGCTGCCGCGCATTGCCGATTTTGCACCGCTTTCAACCCCCGTATGCGAGCATCGCCGCGCCACCTCGTCACGCGTCAACCGGCTCGGCGAACAGGTGGGGCTGCCGCCCGCCACACTCGATAGCGCCTGACCTCCGCTCCATCATCCACGACCCGACATTCATTGAGTTGTTCACAGGAGAGGGAATGCTTATGGCAGGATTTTCGTCACGGCGCGGCCGCCCCGCCAACAACCGCACCAGCGCCGATTTTGGCACACCGGAGTTGATTTTCAAACGCGCCCATGCGGAAACGATGGAGGCGATTGACCTGTGCCGCGAGCGCCGCATCATCACCGCCGATCAGCATTGGTGCGGGCTGCATCTGCGCTGGCTGTATACGCTGCGTTATGGCGCACCGGGCGTTAGCGCGGTCGATCTGACGCGCATTGATGGTTATGCGATGGCGGCGGCGGAAGATTCGCCCGTATGGCGTGCGGCACGTGAAGCCGAGTTTGCACACGCCATCACGCTGCTGCGCACCCATCGCCGCTGCGATCTGGTGATGCAGGTCTGTGTGTTTAATGAGCGTCCGGTATTTTTGCGGCGTGAAGCCCTGCGTGCGGCGTTTGATACCCCGCAAATCGCCCGCACCATTGCCCGTGAGCTGGATCAATTTATCAGCGGTATGGACCTGCTGGTGCGCGAGTGGAAATCACCGCAAGGCTTATGAGCCTGCGGCATCATCGCCCAGTGCAAAACCTGCTACAGGCTGATCCGCGGCACGACCACCAAGAGCGGCATTGCCCGCTTCCACCTTTAGAACTGGCGCAATGTCTGTCAGCGGCAAGGTTGCCCGGTTATCCATGGAACGCCCTGCTGCCCGGTCCGTCTTCAGCTGCGCTTCCAATTGTGTGAGCACATGCCCAACATGATCCTTATCTTTTGCGCCTGCAAGTTTCTCTCTCACTTGATCCAATACACCCGCAACGGTGATCTTTGAACCATTGTCGGTCGTACCATTTCTGCGCCACATTCCCCTCATCGTACTCATGCCTGATCTGTCTGATCCAGCCCCGCGAGTCGCCAGCGCTTCCTGATCCAGCAAAGAGTCAGCGAAGTCATGTAAATCCTGCGCATCCAGAACCTGATTGCGATAAGAGTGCAATACATCCGCTACAGAAATCTCTTTTCCTTCGTATTTCACATTGTTCAATACTTCACCACGAATTTTTGCCGTAATCCCATCCAGCTCTAAGTCACGCGAACGAATCAACGCGCGCGCACTTCTGATCACATCAGGCTCAACGGCAGCTTCTGTAGTAACGGGTTTGAAAAGTCCCGTTTGCGTCGAGAATGACTGCGCGGCCTCATAGCGTGCGACCAGATCCCG
>JBMOFG010000532.1:0-1540 GCA_049314415.1 Polymorphobacter sp. | reverse complement strand
ACAGAATCGGCGTTGGGGACCAGGCCCGGTAACGGCGTTCCGGCAAGCGCGACTGCATGAAGCCTGTCAGGATAACGGATAGCAAAGTCGAGCGCGACAGCAGCACCTTGCGACAAACCTGCAAGCGCAAACCGATCAAGCCCCAAAGCATCCGCGATCCGGACAATATCATCCACCTCGCGCGCAAGATTTGCAGGAGCGGTTGAACCGCCAAAACCGCGCCGGTCGGGCATAATCAACCGGAAATGCGCGCCTAATGCGGCGATTTGGGGTTGCCACATACGGTGATCAAGCGTCCAGCCGTGCAGCATCACGAGCGAGGGCCCACCACCTGCAATGGCAACGGGCAAATCGCCATCGCCAACATCGACCCGGCCCAGCGCGTAGCTCTCAATCGCTGGCGCCAACGCCATTGTCATCAGCTGGCGTTTTCCAGCACATGCGGGCGGACGTCATTGTTGGGCGCGTGATCGCCGGCAAGCCAGCGTGCCAATTCGCTGTGCGCATCCTTGAGCCGCATGGCATTAATCTGGTCGGCATGAGCGGCATCGCAGGTGAATTCGACGATCATCTCGTCGGGATCGACGACATACACCGACCGGCAATAGCCATGCTCAAGGACATAGGTTTGCGGCGGCTCAATCCCGGCATCCGCAATGCGACGCTCGAGTTCGGCCTGCGTTGCCGTGTCGACATTGAGTGCGACGTGACGAAACGGGCTGGGTGCCAGTGCGGGGCCAAACTCGGCCTGGTCATTGGGGTCGGCGAACTGGAAAAAGGCAAGCGCGCTGCCATCGGCAAGGCCGAAAAAGCAATGCGCATAGGTCCGTACGGCACCGAACAGCTCTTCCTGCTCGCACCAGGTTGCGAGCAGCGGAAAGCCGAGCATGTCCTCATAGAAGGCGCGCGTCTTGCCGAGGTCTTTGACGACATAGGCGGTGTGATGCAGGCGGCTGGGCAATGCGTTTGCCATGGAGGTCTCCTGTCAGTGCGGTTCGTTACGGACGCGTGGGTTTAGCCGAATTTAATCACCCGAAAAGCTTGGTCGCAATCTCTGCGACATGGCGCCCCTGAAAGCGAGCGCCCTCAAGTTCGTTCACGCTTGGCGTGCGGCTGCCGTCACCCGCGAGCGTCGATGCGCCATAAGGCGTGCCGCCGCTGATCTCGTCCATCTGGCTGTTGCCCTTAAAGGTATACGGCAAGCCGACGATAATCATGCCATGGTGCAAAAGCGTGGTGTGAAACGAGGTTAGCGTCGTTTCCTGCCCGCCATGCTGGCTTGCCGTTGAACAGAATGCGCTGCCGACTTTTCCGACCAGCTTGTTCTGGAACCACAATCCGCCCGTCTGATCGAGGAAATTGCGCATCTGCGCCGCCATGTTGCCGAAACGGGTCGGCGTGCCAAAGATGATGGCATCATAATCGGCGAGTTCGTCGACGGTCGCGACTGGCGCCGTCTGATCGACTTTCATGCCCGAGGCGGTGGCAACCTCATCGGGCACAAGCTCGGGCACGCGCTTGACCACACAGGTGCATCCGG
>JBMOFG010000531.1:0-1544 GCA_049314415.1 Polymorphobacter sp. | reverse complement strand
CAATGTGCGCGAGCTTGAAGGCGCGCTCAATCGCGTGGTGGCCTATGCGGCGCTGGTCAATGCGCCCGTGACCCTGCAGTTCACCCGCGAAACCCTCGCCGATCTGCTGCGGGCCCATGAAAAGAAGCTGACCATCGACGAGATCCAGCGCAAGGTGGCCGAATATTACGCGCTCAAGATGGCCGATCTGCTGTCGGCCCGCCGGGCGCGCGAAGTCGCACGGCCGCGTCAGGTGGCGATGTATCTGGCCAAGAAACTTACCCCCCGGTCGCTGCCTGAAATCGGCCGTCGCTTCGGTGGCCGCGACCACACGACGGTGATGCATGCGGTAAAACGCATCGAGGAACTGCGCGCCGCCGACAGCGAGCTCAATAATGATGTGGTGCACCTGGCGCGCCTGCTCGACGCCTGAGATGATGCCCTCTAACGGTGCGCGGGGCCTAGGCTCCTCCCGCCGGAGGCCCTTCCCTCTGCTCTCTGCCCGCGCTAACCCCGGCACGTGACCACCACCACCCGCGGCATTTTCTGGATGATCGTTTCGAGCATCGCCTTTGCGTCGATGTGGGTGATGATCCGTTTTGCCTCTCACGATGTGCACGCTTTTGTGATCGTGTTCTTCCGCAATCTGTTCGGCACGCTGGTGCTGGTACCGATGATGCTGCGCAACAAGGGGTTGATGCGGATCAGCCGGTTGAAGGCCAATCTGCGGCGGGCGACATCGGGCTTCATTGCCACCTCCGGTACCTTTTATGCGGTGTCGCACGCGCCGCTGGCGACGGTGCTGAGCATCAATTATACGACGCCTCTGTTCGCTACCGTTGGTGCCGTGCTGTTTCTGGGTGAAAAGATCCATGCGCGGCGGGTGGCGGCGCTGATCATCGGCTTTGCCGGAATGTTGATCGTGCTGCGACCCGGTGCCTTGCCGATGACGCCCGGGGTGCTGGCGGCGATGCTGTCGGCTGTATCGACGGCGTTTTCGATCATCGCGATCCGGCAATTGGTGGCATCGGACGACAGCCGCTCGGTTGCCGCCTGGACCTTCATCCTGATGACACCACCGAGTCTTGTACTCGCGGTCCCATACTGGACACCGCCACCGCCTGCGCTCTGGCCGTTGCTGTTCGTTATTGGCTGTGTCGCGGCGGTGGGGCAATTGGCGATGAATCGCGCCTTTGCGCTGGCGGAAGCATCGGCGGTGCTGCCCTATGATTTCGTGCGGTTCGGGCTTGTTACGATTTTCGGCATCACAATCTTTCAAGAACGCCTCGATGCCATGACGGTATTGGGCGGCGTCGTGATTTTTGGCGCCACTGTCTATCTGGCGGTGCGCGAGCGGCAGGTGGCGCGGGCGGCGGCGAGCCTGCCAGTCTAAATCGGTTGCGCTGGACCGCGCGGCTTTCCATAACGCGGCAGACCATTTGGGGAGTCACGAATCATGAAGCTTGCAGGTTGTTCGGCTGTCGTCACCGGCGGTGCATCGGGTCTTGGAGAAGCCACGGCCCGCGCGCTTGCGGCGGAAGGCGTCAAGGTCGCGATTTTCGACA
>JBMOFG010000530.1:0-1546 GCA_049314415.1 Polymorphobacter sp. | reverse complement strand
CATCGCCAGCGCCGACAGCGTGGTGACCGTGCCGGACGGGCCCAGCATATCGACGCGGCCCGCCGCCACCTCGGCCGCAATGGCGTGGCGCTGTTCGAGCGGGGCAAGCGCTGCTGCCACGCGCGCGACCATTGCGGCGTAGATCTCCGGCGCCACGCACTCCGCTCCCAGCGCCTCCCCGACCGACACCACGCCGAACGGCAAGGACACAAAATCGACCATCGACCAACCGCGGGCGCCGTTGGCGAGCCACATCACCTCGGTGCTGCCGCCGCCGATGTCGAACATCACCGCATGCGGGCGTGCCGGATCGAGCAGCTGCGCGCAGCCGGCAACGGCCAGCGTCGCCTCTTCGGCCGGGGTGATGGCCTCAAGTCGGAGGCCCGTTTCGGCTTCGATGCGTGCAAGGAAAGCCGGGCCGTTCAAGGCCCGCCGGCAAGCCTCGGTCGCCACACCGCGAAACCCAACGCAGCGGCTGCGCGCGAGCTTGGCGGCACAGATCTGCAGGGCGTCGAGCGCACGCGCCATCGCCGCATCGCCCAACCGGTTGTCCTGCGCCATGCCTTCGCCGAGCCGCACGATGCGCGAGAACGCATCGACCACGCGGAACCCGTCGCCGGCGCGCTTGGCGATCAGCAGACGGCAATTGTTGGTGCCGAGATCGATGGCGCCGAACAATTCGCCCGCAGCGTCGGCGCCGGTCGTACCGGCCGCACTCCGGCCCCCGCGTGTTTCCGCCAAACTCTCCACAACCGCCCGCCCCGATGATGCCCCGAAAACCCGCGCGTGCGCGGGACTTAGTGCCGTCTTGCAGACAAGGCTACAGGCTGCACGAATTTAGTGCAAACGCACCGGCAAGCCCCGTCGCGGCATTTGACCGCAACCGGGAACGGCGCTATAGAACGCGCCGGTTTCGCGAACCCGGATGGGGGATCGTCTAACGGTAGGACCGCTGACTCTGACTCAGCTAGTCTAGGTTCGAATCCTAGTCCCCCAACCAAACTTCATTCCGAAGCGAACCGAGCCTTTCCAAAGAATCCCCGATAAGACCGAATTTTCTTGATTTACTTGCCCTAAGGCTTCCGGCGAAATCCGAACGAAGCCGGAAGGACCTATGTAGCAAAAAATGTAGCAAGCTTGATGAGCAAACGAAATTACTACACACTCGCTGAAACTCCAGCCAGTGGGGCCTTATGGCCAAGAAGCTCACTGAATTGCAGATCAAAAACGCCAAGCCCAAGGCAGCGAAGTACACCTTGACCGCCGGGTATGGCCTCACCCTTGTCGTGATGCCCGACGGTGCGAAGTACTGGCGCCTGCGCTACCGCTTCTGCGGCAGGCCGCGCATGATCGCCGTAGGCAGCCCCTACCCCGAAACATCCTTAAAGGCGGCCCAAACAACGGCTGCCGCGTTCCGAGCACTTATCCAGGCTGGGACCGACCCTGCCGACAAGCGCCGGGCGGACAAGCTCCGAGAGCGCGCGCGGGTTGCGAACACCATCGGAGAGGCAGCCGAGGCATGGCACCGCTTCCGCAGCAAGGCCTG
>JBMOFG010000529.1:0-1546 GCA_049314415.1 Polymorphobacter sp. | reverse complement strand
TGCGACACGTACATATTCATCACCCAACTCGCGCTCAACCCGGCGGTGTGCGCTCATGCCGAACGGGTCGAATGCCGTACCGCGCAGTCCTTTAAGCTTCGACAGCACGCGAAACAAAGGCAGCACCCACGCTCCGAATTCGCGTTTGCGTTCCCGCCCGTCCGGCCCGCGCCGCGACAAAAGCGGCGGGGCAAGGTTGAAGCGAAGGCGTAGGTTGCCATCAAACGTCTCGGCCAGCCGGCGCTGCAGGGTACCATCGCTGAACAGCCGCGCCACCTCATATTCGTCTTTGTAGTACAGTGCCTTGAAATACCCCGTCGCTACCGCTTCGCTGAACCGGCCAGGCGCGCCGGCGATGACGGTTTCGGCGTTACACGCCCTCTCGACAAGTGCCCGATAACGCTCCGCCAGCACGGGGCCGTCAAAGGCGGAAAGCAAAGCCGAGCGCTCCGAAATTCTGTCGGCGATGCCGGGCGTGCTAGCCGGCTTGGCCGTTTGCTCCGTTGTCAAAGCCGCGATAACGCTCGGGTTGAGCGCCGCAATGCGCCCGAGTCTGAATGCCGCAAGATTGAGCTCTACCGCCGTGCCGTTGAGCTGGATTGCCTGCTGGAGCGATTCAAGGTGGAGCGGGATCATGCCCATTTGCCAGGCATGGCCGACCAGCAGCATGTTGGCGCCGATGGCGTCGCCCAGCTGCGCCAGCGCGATGCCCGTCGCATCAATGCCGGTTAGCGCATCAGCGCCAGTCTTCGACGCGATGATAGCAGCCAACCGCTGGTCACCGAAATCGAGGTCAGGGTTGCTGGCGAAGGCAGATGTCGGCGCAACGAAGCGGTTATAGAAGACATGTGTGCGGCCTTTGCGCATCCGCGAGACGGTTTCCGCGCCCGCCGATACGACCAGATCGCAGCCGATTATCAGATCGGCATTGGCTTCGGGAATGCGCGCGGCGTGGTTCCAGGTCTCTCCCCTGGTGAGGCGGATGTGGCTGGTGACCGGCCCGTTGCGCTGGGCGAGTCCCGAAATATCTAGAACTGAAACACCAACCCCTTCGATATGGGCTGCCATGCCGAGGATAGCGCCGATTGTGACAACGCCATTGCCACCGATGCCCGCGACGATCATCGAGTAGACATCTTGGATCTCGGGCAGCTGCGGTAAGGCCAGCTCGGTTTCGTCAGTTACCAGCGCGTCGGGATGACCGGTGCCCCGCGCACGGCGAGGCGTGCCGCCTTCGACGGTCACGAAGCTAGGGCAAAGCCCCTTAACGCAGGAGACATCCTTGTTGCAGACTGACTGGTTTATCTGCCGCTTGCGCCCGAGGGCGGTTTCCTTGGGCTCGATGGCCACGCAGTTGGATTGCACACCGCAGTCGCCACAACCTTCGCAGACTTCCGGCATAATGAAAACGCGCCGATCAGGGTCCGCCACCTTGCCCCGTTTGCGCAGGCGGCGGCGCTCAGTTGCGCACGCCTGATCATAAACGATGGCGGTCACCCCCGGCACATCGCGCATCGTTCTTTGAACGGTCTCCAGCTCATCCCGG
>JBMOFG010000528.1:0-1551 GCA_049314415.1 Polymorphobacter sp. | reverse complement strand
TTCGAAACTGTCGATGACGAAATAATTCTGCTGATAATCATTGATTCGATACGGGGTGCGCATCAACCGCAGCATGTCGAACCCGAGCCGATGCGGGCTCGGATCGTCGAGCGCGAAAAGCGATTCGCCGTGTGAGGACACGATGCCGGCGCCAAACAGTTTCAGCGCATTGCCGCTGCGCACCAGCCCGAATTCGACCGTGTACCAGTAAAGCCGCGACAGTTTCGCGACCGCCCTTGCTCCCGCGGCGCGCAAGCCGCCCTTGCCATAGGCCTGCATATAATCGGCGAAGACCGGGTTGGCGAGCAAGGGGACATGGCCGAAGACATCGTGAAAGATATCGGGTTCCTCGAGATAGTCGATTTGTTCGGGGGTGCGGATGAAGCGCCCCGACACGAAACGCCGCTCGGCAAGATGGCCAAAGAACACATCATCGGGTACCAACTCTGGCACCGACACGACCTCCCAGCCGGTCAGGTCGAGCAGCCGCGCCGACAGTTCAGCAAAATCGGGAATGCCCGGCCGGGCCATCTTGAGCACATTGACACCGGCGAGAAATTCCGGTGCCGCCCGCTGCTGCAGCATCGCAACCTGGCGGGCGAAAAGTCGATCCCAAACGGCGTGTTCGCCTTGTGTATAATCGGCCCAGCGCTGGTCGATCGTCCAGTCCGCGGCGCCCGGTGGCGGGGCGCCGGGCGCCGGTGTGTCGGCATCCTTGATCACGGCGCACTGCCAGCTGGAGAGGCCCGGCGCGTCGTGATCAATCCATCACCAGCACGGGTTTCACGACGCGGCCGGCGCGCATGTCGGCGATCGCCTCATTTATCGCGCTGAACGGATAGGTGGTGACCAGCCGGTTGTGCGGGAATCGCCCGGCAAGGTGACGCGCGATAAGTTCGGGAATAAATATCTGCGGATCGGCATCGCCTTCGACGGCACCGCGAATCGCCTTGCCGCCGAGCAACAGATTGGGATTGATGCTGACCTCGGTCCCCGGTGGGGTGACGGCGAGCACCGCCAACTGCCCGCGTGACGCCAGTGCTTCGGTGCCGGCGCGGATGATCGCGGCGATGCCCGTGGTATCAACGATGAAATTGACGCCGTTGGGCAGGATGGCGCGCAGATCGGCGGCAAGATGCGCGGGGTCGGACAGGATGCCATGCGTCGCGCCCAATTCCATCGCGAGGTCGAGGCGTTTCTGGTTGATATCGAAGGCAATTACCGGGCTGCAGCCGTTGTCGACCGCGGCCATCACCGCCGCCAGCCCGACGCTGCCGGTACCGAATACGGCCAGCGACTGGCCGGCTTTGGGCGCCAAGCTGTTGTAAACGGTGCCGGCCCCGGTCTGCATGCCGCAGCCAAAGGGTGCCGCGAGCGCGAAATCCATATCGGCCGGGATCTTCACCGTGTTGCGGGCATAGGCGATGGCGTGGGTGGCAAAGCTCGATTGCCCGAAAAAGCCGCCATAGATCGCACCCTCGGCGCCCTGCATCGGCACCCGGCCATCCGAGAGCAGTCCCGCATAGTTCAAAAGCATGAAGTCGCAGCAAT
>JBMOFG010000527.1:0-1551 GCA_049314415.1 Polymorphobacter sp. | reverse complement strand
ACCGGTGCGCCGGTGTCATTGACCAGTTGATAGCGGCCGCGCGCATCGACCCTGTGCTGGCGGGGGAAAAGTTCGACAGCGAGGGTGATGGCGGTCATCGAGGGCTGGGCGATGTTCTCATATTTGAGATATTTCTTCTCATAGGCCGCCTGAATAGCCTCGATGTCGTCGCGGGTCCGGTATGTGTTGAGGACATTGGTGTTCGAATAGACATACGCGCCGCTCGCCCCGGCGACCGCCAGCGCGGCAATAATCAGCACGCCCGGCACGTCGACAAGCCGCGGCGGCAGCCGCCGCACGCGTGGCAGCAGCGCGCTTTCGGTGCCGCGCCGCCACAACAGATGCGCCAGCACGGCCAGCACCAGTGCCACTGCCCCCCAGTAGAGCCGCAGCCACCATGCCAGCGCGCTGCCGATATTGTTGCCGTTCATGTCCGACAAGGGCACCCGGCCGGTGGCGCCATAAGTGTAGAGCGGGTGTTCGAAACCGATGTTGCCGAGCGTGATGGTGGCGACAAGATAGACGACCATCACCCCCCAGCCGACATATTTGTTGGCGCTGAGCGCCTGGACGAACACCGCCAGCACGGCAAGGATGACCATATCGACGCTTTCGGGCAGCAGATACCAGCGCAGATATTCGCCCGGCGAAATATCGGTGACGCCGCGAAACAGCTGGATCAGCACCGCCGCGACCATGCCGGCCGCCAGTGTCGCCACCAGCACGCCGGTCACTGCCAGGGTCTTGGGAATTAGATAGGCCCAGTTGGGCAGCGAGGTCGCATCGACGATCTCATGCATCTTGCGGTCGCGGTCACGCCAGACCAGTTCGCCGGCATAATAGATGGCGATGATGATCGGGATGATGCCGAAGGCACCGCGCAGCGTATCGATGAGCGCAAAGGTCAGCGGCCTGGCCGGGGTGCCATAGATTTCATTGGCAAAGAACAGCCCGCCGCCGGCGTTGAACAGCCCGACGAGCAGCAGCACGAAAAACGCCGGACTTTTGAACACCTGCGCCATTTCGAAGCGCGTCTGCGCCAACAGCCGGGCAAATGCCGCAGCGTCGGGGCGCGCCGGCGGCAGGATGGCGACAGTCTCGGGCTTGTCTGCTGCCAGCCTGGCGGCGACTTTCGCCTGGCGGCGCACGGCGCGCGGCGACAGGCCCTTTTCAGCAAAGCTGAAGCGCCAGTAAGCCAGCGCCAGCGCCGCCAGCCCGACACCAAACCAGATCAGCCGGTTCCAGAGCAGCGCGCCTTCAAACGCCGGCACCAGCGTGTTCGCTTCCGCCGCGGTCCAATAGCGGGTGACATTGCCGAAGGCCGCCGTGCCAAAGGGCTCGACCAGCCCGGCAAGCTCGCGCAATTCGGGTTTCGAGCGCAGCGTCGCCGACAGCACCAGATAGGCGACTAGAAAGACGACCACGCCGACATAGGAATAGATCATCGAGCGCGTCATCGTCGCGACGGCAAAGAAGATGGCCGCGGTGAGCAGCACATTTGGCAAGGCCAGCACGAAATACGCAAAAAGATAGTCGCCGAGCCGGTTCGGC
>JBMOFG010000526.1:0-1576 GCA_049314415.1 Polymorphobacter sp. | reverse complement strand
CCATGCGCAAGGTACGCGACGTCATCATGCCTTTCCCGGGTGGCGTGGTGCGCTCCGGTTCCAAGGTGGGTTCGCGCTACAAGACGCTGCCGGCATCGACCAATCATCGCTACTGCCCCACCTTGTACGGGGTGGTCGATTCCGCCTTGCCGGCGGGGGTCGGCGCGGTGCTGGAAATCGTCATCGACGGCCTCAGCACACCGGCCATCGATGAGGCGACACGGGTAGGGATCCGCGCCGCCTGCGGCCTCGGTCGCAAGGGCGGCATCCTGGCCATCAGCGCCGGCAACTACGGCGGCAACCTTGGGCCTTTCCACTTCAAGCTGCGGCAGATTCTGCAATGAGCCGGCTCACCCTCACCCTGAAGGCACATCCTGATTTCGCACTCGACATGTCGGCGGTGATCCCGGCCGCGCTGATCGACAAACGTCTCCCCCAAATCCGCGCGATCAAACTGCAGCACGGTCGTCGCCGGGTGGCGCTGGGCGACTGGTTCGAGATCGAAGGGGATACCAACCCCACCGAACTCGTCATCGAAGCCTCACAGGCCGGCCTGCATCGGATTGGCGCCGGGCTCACCGCCGGTTCATCCATTGAAGTCCGGGGCGATTGCGGCCTCGAAACCGGCCTCAGAATGCGCGGCGGTGTGCTGCGCGTTAGCGGGCATGCCGGCGACGGCACGGGTCAAGGTATGCGGGGTGGGCTCATCGACATCGCGGGCGACACCGGCGACTTCGCCGGCGGTCCGGCTCCGGGCGATGTCACCGGCATGAAGAACGGCGCCATTGTCGTCGGTGGGCATCTGGGCGCGCGCGCCGGCGAACGGATGCGGCGCGGGCTGATTGCCGCCGGCGGCAACGCGGGTGCGTACTGCGGCAGCCAGATGGTGGCCGGCAGTATCGTGGTGCTGGGGGAATGCGGTGAAGGTGTGGGCAGCGGCATGTGCCGCGGTTCCATTGTTCTCGCCCGACCAACGTCGGTGCCGGGGCGCAACTTTGTGCGGACCGGTGAGTTCGAGCTGGCGTTCCTGCCCTTGCTCATCAGTTATCTGCGCGAGCTAAAACCCGATTGGGCGCCACGCCTCGGCAAGCTTGCACGCGTCAGCCGCTGGGTCGGCGACGCCGGCAACGGCGGCTTCGGCGAAATCCTGATCGCGCACCGCCGCTAGCGGGACGCGCGTCGCTCAGGAGCGGGGGGCGCTACTCGAGGCGGTTTTGCCGGCCGCCAGCGGCGCAACCTGCTCCAGCATCAGCACCTCGTGCACCAGCGGGGGTTGCCCGCTGGGCCCCGGGATCACGGTTTCAATTTTGTACACATAGCCCGGCAGTTGAGGCGAGACCGTGACGGCGTAGGCCTTGTCGGCAAACTTCTCGAACTCGGCCCGCTTGGGGTCTTTGGCATAGGGCTGGAACTGGATGATTTTGCCCTCGTACTGCTTGCCGGCAAACTCGAACCGGGTCGGCGTGATTGTCGCCGTCTCGGCTAGCGCCAGCTTGATGCGACGCTGGAAGTAGCGCCACCGCTCGCGCGACTTGCCGTCCGGATCGGTCAGTCGATTCATCTCGTAGACGTCACC
>JBMOFG010000525.1:0-1577 GCA_049314415.1 Polymorphobacter sp. | reverse complement strand
ACCGGACGTGGCGGATGATGTCATGGCCTATGGCAGCGGGGCCAAGCTCGTTGCGCCGCGGCAGCAGGTCACGGCGCAGATGGCCGGTGGCGAGGCCATGGCCCAGATACAGCAACCCGTTGAGGATCAGCACCCAGGCGAAGAAAAAGTGGAAATTGCGTGCCGTGGCAAGGTCGCGCCTGGCCGGGATCGTCGCCCAGCCAGGGTAGGCGATGGCCTGCAGGCGGCCGTTGCTGTCCGTCGAAATGCCCAGCACGCCGGTGGTCCGCACTGTCAGGCTTCCGATGCGGACGAAGCCATGGGTCTTTCCTGCCGGCGTGGTGGCCGATCCGATTTCAAGCCAGCGCTTCGACGCATCGGCCTCGCCACCATATTGGCCCCAATACAGGCTGGGGTGGGCGTTGAAGATGTTGAAGCCCGTACCGAGCAGAAAGGCGATGGCGATGGCGTTGATCCAGTGTGTCAGCCGCACCGTCAGCGCATGGCGGTGAAACAGATAGGATGGTGCAGGGGGTGCCGCACTGTCGCTGGTCATCTTGGTTGTCATCATGGCTGCGCGGCCCCTTTGTCGGTGCCACCCTATACCTGATCAGCGGCGTTGCGGGTATAATTTGCCCCGAATTATTGCCGGCAAGGCAGCACTGGAAAGCGCCATCTTGGCCATGCTCTGGTGCTCGGCGGTTGCCATGATAGCCAATGGCGGTCAGTCTGGATTGCCGGGTTATAGATTGGAAACACGATGTTGCGCGCCATCACCCCTGCCGGTGACATGAATGTCATCACCGTCGATGCCGCCGCGGGCGTGCTGCCTGCGGGTGCCATCTGGATCGACCTGTACAATCCGACTGCTGAGGAAGAGGCTTTTGTCGAGGCGGTTACCGGCATCGCCGTGCCGAGCGAGGAGGAAATGGACGAGATTGAAACCTCCAGCCGATTATATGAGGAAAATGGCGCCATCTACATGACGGCAACGCTGGCAACCGGCATCCTGCGCGCAAATCCGGAAAATCACGCCGTCAGCTTCATCCTGACGCCGGCGCATCTGGTGACTGTACGCCACGCTGAAATCCAGTCGTTCGACCGGTTCGCAGCGCATGTCGAGCGAACTCCGATGTTGTCCGAAAATTCGGGAATGGCGCTGGTGCATCTGCTCGATGCGGTCGTTGACCGGCTCGCCGATGGCATCGAACATGTCGGCCGCGAAGTCGATGCGGTGTCGCGTCAGGCCTTTCGGCGCGCGCGCGCCAATGGCCAGCAGCGTGTGTCGAACCTTGCGCTGCAATCGCTGCTGATCCGGTTGGGACATGCCCAGGATGCGCTGTCCAAGGCGCGTCATGCCGCGGTCAGTCTCAATCGCGCGCTCGGCTATCTCAGCTTCGCCGCGCCCAAATCGACCGGCATTCAACCGCACGTCAAAAGCCTGTCGCGCGATATCGCGTCACTGTCGGATCATTCGAGTTACCTGTCGGGCAATATCACCTTTTTGCTCGATGCGGCGCTGGGGTTGATTTCGATTGAACAGAACGCCGTGCTGAAGATTTTTTCGGTCGGCGCCATCGTCTTCATGCCGCCGACGC
>JBMOFG010000524.1:0-1584 GCA_049314415.1 Polymorphobacter sp. | reverse complement strand
CAGCGCCAGGTCGCTGCCATCACCGGCGAGCACTTCGGCAACCTTGCCGCCGATGCCGCCGCTGCCGCCGACCACCAGCGCCGCGCCGGCCGGAAACAATGCGTTCATCCCCACTGACTTTCTTTCGCGTTTGCGCATTGAATTGCACTTATGCTGCATGATTGCGCATTGTTGGCGACAAATCCAGTCGCTATCGTCAAATCCAGAAGCCGGCGACAGGCCAGGCGGGGAGACAATCATGCAGAGACTGGCAGGCAAGGTGGCACTGGTCACCGGCGGTTCGCGCGGTATTGGTGAAGGCATCGTCCGCCGTTTCATCGCTGAAGGCGCAAAGGTGATGATCAGCGATGTGCTGGTCAGCGAAGGCGAGGCACTGGCGCACGAACTGGGCAGCAATGCCGCCTTCATCCGGCAAGACGTTGCCGACCGTGCTGGCTGGGACACGGTGATCGCAACGGTTGAAGCAAAATTCGGCAAGCTCGACATTCTCGTCAACAACGCCGGGGTCATCGTCTTCAAGAAGCTCGACGACCTGTCGGAAGCCGAAATGCGCCGGATCATCGACATCAACCTGATGGGCACCATGTTCGGCACCCAGGCCGCGATCCCGGCACTCGAGCGTGCCGGCGGCGGCAGCATCATCAACATGAGCAGCGCCGACGGCATTTCGGGTGCCAATTCGCTGACTGCCTATTGCGCCAGCAAGTTTGCGGTGCGCGGCTTCACCAAGGCGACAGCGCTCGAGCTCGGGCCGCGCGGAATAAGGGTCAATTCCATCCACCCCGGTGGCATCGTCACCCCGCTGTCCAACCCCGGCAACGTGCCGCGCGACCTGTATGACAAGGGCTTCCGCATCTACCCGGCCCAGCGCGCCGGCGATCCGTCCGACATTGGCGCCGCCGCCGCCTATCTGGCGTCGGACGATGCGCGCTATTGCATGGGGACGGAATTATCGGTCGATGGCGGGCTCAATGCCGGCCATTATTACATGACGATGCCCGGGGCGCCCAAGCAGAGCTAGGCCGCAAGATCGCGGCGGTCGGCATCAAGGTGAGGTGCCGACCGCCAAAGCATGATCGCCGCCGGGATACCGGTCAGGATCGTCACCGACAGGCCGATGCGCAGCGACAGGGTGCTGTCACCACCGACAACATCGCTGATCATGCCGGCGGCCCAGGGGCCCATGACAAAGCCAATGAAAGTGCTGATCATGATGAACAGCGCCGTAGCGGTGGCGCGGAAGCGATCGGGCAGCATGTTCTGCAGCGATGCCATCACGCCAATCGACCAGCCGCCGCCGAGCAGGCCCGAAGGAATGGCCAGCGCCCGGGCCAGCCCGAAGGACGGTGACCAGTTGACCGCAAAGATGCACAGGGTCGCCGTCAACAGCGCACCGGCCGCCAACAGCATCGGCCCCTGCGGTGATCGCTTGAGCAACCGGTCGGCCAGCGCCCCGAACATCAGCGTGCCGAGCAGGCCCGGCAGCCCGAAGGCCAGACCGAAGGTCGTATTGGCCTCCTGCGCCGGCAGGCCATAGGCGCGGGCGAACAGCGCCGGCCCCCACATGCCGAACGAAATGCCCGA
>JBMOFG010000523.1:0-1594 GCA_049314415.1 Polymorphobacter sp. | reverse complement strand
GAACCCCCGACCTTCGGTTTACAAAACCGCTGCTCTACCGCTGAGCTAATCCGGCGCTGCGTTTCGGCTACAGGCAAGCCGGGGTTATTTCAACACCCCAGCGCGCATTTCGGGTCTGAGTCCCACCAGACGATGCGCGCCACCATATCGCCGGCGTCGCGGCGCGGGTCGGTGGCGATGGTATTGATGCGGCCACTTTCGGTGGCGATGACGGTCTCGGTCGTGCGGCCGAAGCTGTCGGCAATCGTTGCGATCGGCTGGCCCTTGACGACATCGCTGCCCAACGGCGCCAGCAGGGTCATCCAGCCCGCGGTAACGGTGCGCGCCACGACGATCCGGTTGGCGACATAAGGTGCGGTTGCGGCGACCGTTCCGGCGATCATGCCCCTCGCCTTCATCAGATTGATCAGGCCGTCCACTCCGCGTTGCACGCTGCTGGCATCAAACACTTCGGGCCGGCCAAGCTCGAAGGTGATCGCCGGCACGCCGTCGCGGGTCAGTTCATTTTCCACCGTGCCCTTGTCGCCGGTGTCCATCTTCAGAATCTCGGGCCCGACCCGTTCGGCCATTGTCCGCGTCTCGGGGGTCGAGGCAAAGGCGTAGATCATATAGGCGGTGCCGCGCGATTGGGTGTGGAGATCGACCGCCAGATCGGCATTGGGGCGCAACAGCCCGTCCCACAACCGCTGCGCATAGCGATCGGCAGCGCCGCCCGCCTTCCCGGGCATGACGCGGTTGAGATTGCTGCCATCGGAAAATTCGCGGCTACTGGCGAGCAGGCCGGGCGTATTCAGCCCCGGCACCAGCACCAGCGTACCGGCCAGTCGCGCCGGATCGGTTTGCGCCGCCAGCCGGTGGATGACGGCAATGCCGTTCAATTCATCGCCATGGATGCCGGCAGTGACCAACAGGCGCGGGCCAGGCCGGGCACCCTTCACCACAATCACCGGCACCTGCCAGCCCTGTGCCAGCGCATTGTCACCGGCCCGGAACCAGAAATGCTGCACCTGCCCAGCCGGCAGATCGGCGGTATCGAGCCGGTCGATGACCGGCACGCCGGCAAGGCTGCCGCTGCGCTCGGTCGCCGCCAGCGCCGGCGCTGCAAGCGCCAAAGGAGCAAAATTTTGTACGGCCAGCAGCAATGTCAGCAGCAGCGCCGGCTTCATGCGGCCTCCCCCGGCGCACGCGCCTTGATGACCAGCGCATGCACCCCGCCCGGCGCCATCAGATCACCCAGCGCCGCATAGACCAGCCGCTGCCGCGCGACCCGCGACTGGCCGGCAAAGGCCGCCGAGGTGAGCTTGACGGTGAAATGACTCTCGCCCGAGCCGTCATGGCCGGCATGGCCGCGATGGCTGTCGCTGTCATCGGTGACCGACAACGCCGCCGGCGACAGTGCGGCGCGCAGACGCGCCTCGATCTTGTCCGCCACCATGCCCATATGTTCCCTTTCGCAAATTGCCTGCCGTCTATAGTCAATCGACCGCCAACGCCAAAACCGCCAGGGACCGCCCGTCATTTCCGCCGAATCACCCGAAACACCGCGACGCCCGCAGCGCCTGCACGGCCGCATCGACCGCCCCGATCCGGCCGG
>JBMOFG010000522.1:0-1611 GCA_049314415.1 Polymorphobacter sp. | reverse complement strand
GAAGAGGTAAACCTCTTCCGGCGGAGCCTCCGTCGCCATGTATCGTTGATTAAGCGGCCCCTGTTGGTTTGACAAGAATAAAGTATGCAATATAGATCAAAAATGGCAGTAATTTTACTTTATATTAACTTATAGATTAACTCCACAATCGGCGGATCACCATTCATGCTTTCTTGGTCCGGCCAGGGTAAGCGCATCACCGTTGTTGCGGCCCTAGCCATTCCGGCATTCCCGACCTAAACCGGCGCGACTTGCTTTCGTCGCTTGGAGCCACATCCCTTGGCCGCCCCCTGCACACCCCGGCTGTCGTCGCACGGCGATCGCCCAAAGCTTGCCCCGGCACGAGCCCGGTGCGCAGCCGACCTGCTGCGTCCCCGCCCATGCGCCCGGAATGATCGACCGTGACCAGTCTCATCATCGCCGTCGATGGCCCCGCCGCCAGCGGCAAAGGCACGATCGCCAGGGCGCTGGCGCGGTATTACGGCCTGCCGCATCTCGATACC
Organism: Polymorphobacter sp.; assembly: GCA_049314415.1. GTDB lineage: Bacteria > Pseudomonadota > Alphaproteobacteria > Sphingomonadales > Sphingomonadaceae > Sandarakinorhabdus. The sequence continues at coordinate 1,108 of JBMOFG010000522.1, read as the reverse complement.
GGCAAACTGTATCGCGCCACAGGCCTGGCATTGCGCTTGGCCGCCGGAGATCCGCACGATGCCGCCGCCGCCGCCCATGCCGCACGCACCCTCGATCCCGAACTTCTCGACGATCCCGATCTGATGAGCGGCGAAAATGCCGAGGCCGCCTCGATCGTGTCCGCTCACCCCGCAGTGCGCGCCGCGCTACTGGAAACCCAGCGCGCCTTTGCTGGCCAACCCGGCGGCGCCGTGCTCGATGGCCGCGATATCGGCACGGTCATCGCGCCACAGGCCGTCGCGAAACTGTTCGTCACCGCCAGTCCCGGGGTACGCGCCGATCGCCGGCACAGCGAACTGGTCGGAAAATATGGCGACGCCGCTCCCGATCATGCCACTGTGCTGGCCGACATCGCCGCGCGCGATGCCCGCGATTCCGACCGCAGCACGGCGCCGCTGCGCCGCGCCGATGACGCTGCCTTGCTCGATACCAGCGAATTGGGTATAGCCGCCGCGGTCCAACAGGCGATTGCGCTTGTCGAAGCAGCAATGCGGCGGGGCGGCCAGCAACAGATCTAAGGGCTTTCGGGGCTATTCTTGCTCTGCCCATCGGCTTTGCTGGCAAAGTTTGGAGCGTCGGCATGGTGCCGGCGCGACGACGAAGAACAGCGGGCAATGGTGCCGGCTGAGAGATTTCACGATGGGGCAGCAATCCCGTGTGCCGGTCTCGATTTGAAGGTTGAATGATTTTTATGGCAAGTGCCGCCCAGCCGACGCGTGATGACTTCGCAGCGATGCTCGAATCCTCGCTCGGCAAGAACCAGAGCTTTGAAGGCCGTGTCGTCAAGGGCATCGTGACGGGCATCGAGAATGATCTCGCCGTCATCGATGTCGGCCTGAAGTCGGAAGGCCGTATCCCGCTGCGCGAATTCGCCGGCCTCGATGGCAAGCATGGCCTGACTGTCGGCGACGAAGTCGAAGTCTATGTCGATCGTGTCGAGAACGCCAATGGCGAAGCGATGCTGTCGCGTGACCGCGCCCGCCGCGAAGCGTCATGGGATGCGCTGGAAACCCAGTACGCCGCCGGTGAGCGCGTCGAAGGGGTCATCTTCGGCCGTGTCAAGGGCGG
>JBMOFG010000521.1:0-1618 GCA_049314415.1 Polymorphobacter sp. | reverse complement strand
CAGCGCCATAACAGCCGACGTCACGATCTTGGAAACGCTCATTGAAAAACTCCCTTTTTTAGAAAACCCGAATTCTGCCCTGGCTTATGACACCATATTGCAGTGCACACAACCCCATTAACCATAACCCAGACACGCGCTTTGGAAAAGCCCAAACCTGCAGGTTGTCCTTTGTAGGTGATCGGTTAAAAAAATATGACTGTGCAATCTAATAATTGCGAGCCGTGCGCGAGCGGCGAGAAGCAAGCAGAACGCCCATGCCCTGTGTTCTTTACGCAACCGTACCGAGGCCTGATTTTCGGACACAAGCTGTTCAACGCGACGAACGATGAACCGGCCTATTGCGTTGCAGAATGGAACCCCTCAATCATCGCCGGGAGAATGTAGAGGTGAGACATGAGAGGGCTTGAGCTGGCGCGAATCATGCCAAAGGGCGATGCCTATGACGATCTCGGCCTTCCCGGCTGGGCGTATCACGACGCCGATGCGCTTGAGGCCGAAAGGCGGCGCATCTTCCTGAAGTCGTGGCAACTCATTTGCCACCTGAGCGACATTCCCAAGCCGGGCGACTGGCAGTCGCTGCTCATCCTTGGCGAATCAATCGTCGCGGTGCGCGGCGACGACGGACAAGTGCGCGCTTTTGCCAATGTCTGCCGCCACCGCGGCGCACGCATCGTCGACGGGCACAGCGGCTGCGCACGCAAGCTGGTCTGCCCCTATCACGCGTGGGTCTATGAACTCGACGGCCGCCTGTCGGGCGTCCCCATGCGCGCCGACTATCCAGCGCTCGATGGTACGCTGCACAGCCTTGTCGAATATCCGGTCGAAGTCTGGCGCGGCTTTGTCTTTGCCGCTGTCGAGCGCCCGCCGGTGAGCGTTGCCGAAATGATGGCACCGCACGAAGCCGAAGTGGCGCCTTACCGGTTTGAGGACATGCGCGCGATCGGCCGGGTCACCACCCGTCCCCGCCCTGCCAATTGGAAGAACATCAGCGACAATTATTCAGACGGCCTCCACATTCCTGTCGCGCACCCGGGGCTTAAGCGCCTGTTCGGCGCGAAGAATTACGGTGTGCATGCAGGCGAATGGGTCGACCGGCTCGGCGGACCATTGGTCGAGGCGCCCGACGAAAGCGCATCGGAGCGGGCCTATCGCCAGCTGCTGCCTCCGGTCGACTATCTGCCGGCCGACCGCCAGCGCGTCTGGTTCTACTATAAGCTGTGGCCCAACACCGCGTTCGATATCTATCCCGACCAGATGGACTTCATGCAATTCCTGCCGATCAGCCCGACAGAGACGATGATTCGCGAAATCGCCTATGCCATCCCCGACGAACGGCGCGAGATGCGCGCCGCGCGGTATCTCAACTGGCGCATCAACCGCCAGGTGTCGTTTGAGGATTCGAACCTCGTCGAACGCGTTCAGGCGGGCATGGCCTCGACCAGTTTCGGTCAGGGGCCGCTGGGAATGAGCGAAGTCTGTCTGCGCCAGTTTGCCAAGCGGATGCGCGACGTCGTACCTGAGATGTTGGAGGCGCAACCACCGGCGCCGGGCTGGGGAAGACTTTGACCAAATCCTATGACGCGCTGATTGTCGGCGGCGGCCACAATGGCCTTGT
>JBMOFG010000520.1:0-1619 GCA_049314415.1 Polymorphobacter sp. | reverse complement strand
TCGGGCAGCGGCGCAAGGCGGTCGGCGTTGACCACCACCTCCTCGGCATAGGCGCCCCACAGGGTTCCGGCCGAAACCGCATCGCCGGGCTTGACCCCGCTCACCCCTTCACCCACTTGCTTGACCAGGCCGGCCATTTCGCTGCCCGGTGAAAACGGCAGGTCGGGCTTGAACTGGTATTTGCCCTGGATGATCAGCGTGTCGGGGAAATTGACGCCGGCGGCGTGAACCCGCACCCGTATCTGGCCCTTGCCGGGTTCAGGCAGCGATATGTCGCTGACAATCAGCTTTTCCGGGGGCCCATGTTCGACACAGAGCACGGCCTTCATCATTCTCTCCTCAAAATCTGTCGCCCCGGCTGGCGCCAGCGCCCTATGCTATTCGCGGCACCATAGCGTTGTCGGCCCCGCTGTCCACCGCGAGGGCGCCGCGTGCCGCGACAATCGCATCACCAAGCAGCCGGAATTCGGCGGCGCGCGGGCTGCCACTGCGCCACGCCAGTGCCACGGTGCGCGATGCGCCGCCGGCCAGCGGCCGGGCGATCAGGCCGGTACCATCGATAATGCCTGCCGCCAGTGCCAGTTCGGGCAACAAGGTCTGGCCCAACCGCCCGGCGACCATCTGCACCAGCGTGACCAGCGACGTACCGCGATTGGCGGCATCGGCGCGCAATTCGGGCCGCCCGCATACCGCCAGGGCCTGGTCCTTCAGGCAATGGCCATCCTCGAGCAGCAGCAGGTGCGAATCATCGATCGACGACGGGCTGACCTGCGGCGGCGGATCGATCATGTCGCCCGGATGGAAGACGAGGTGGAACGGATCGTCAAACAGCGGCATCGCTTCCACCGTCCCGCAATCCCAGGGCAGTGCCAGCAGCACGCAATCGATCGTGCCGCGGGCCAGCGCCTCGCACGCCGGGCCGCTCATGTCCTCGCGCAGGAAAAGCTTCAATTCGGGGAAGCGCGCTCGGATCGCCGGCAGCACCTGCGGCAGCAGATAGGGCGCGATGGTCGGAATCACCCCCAACCGCAAGGCGCCGGCGAGCGGTTGCCCGGCATCGCGGGTCAGACTGGCCAGCGCATCGGCCTCGCGCAGCACATCATAGGCCTTGGCAACCACGCGCTCCCCCATCGGCGAAAAGCGCACGACGCGGCGGTTGCGCTCGACCAGCTGCACCCCGAGCAATGTTTCCAACTCGCGCAGCCCGGCCGACAAGGTCGACTGGGTGACGAAGCACGAAGCAGCAGCATGGCCGAAATGGCCATGGATGTGCAGCGCGGTCAGATACTGCAGCTGTTTCAGCGTGGGCAGGAATGTCATCGATAAAACCGATTACAAGCGACAAGATTATCGATTGGATTTCTATCCCAGGCAGCGTCATTGAGCAATCGCGAACTCCGCACCGACCTGTTGCACATGCACAAAGGATAGCATCATGGCTCTCACCGTTGGCGATACCGTCCCCTCATTCGAACTGCCCGTCCAGCAGGGCGTTGCTGCCCTGCCTGGCGGCGAAACGCTCGACATCACCACGGCCTATCCCGGCAAGTGGAAAATCCTGTTCTACTGGCCCAAGGATTTCACCTTCGTCTGCCCGACCGAAATCATCGGCTATGGCG
>JBMOFG010000519.1:0-1630 GCA_049314415.1 Polymorphobacter sp. | reverse complement strand
ATCATGCACCGCGTCGAACGCCGCGCCGGCCGGGGGCACGATTACGGCGCCGCTATCGACACCATATAGCCGGCTCGCCATCACGGTGCGCGTTCCCAATATGCCGATCCGACCGAAACGCTGTGCGCGCACCGCGGCGGTGATCGTCGAGATCATGTCGACGACCGGCAGCGGCGACTGCGGTGCAAAATGATCGATGCAAAAATGCCCGGCAATCGAGGTGATCGCGATGCAATCGGCACCGGCCGCCGCCAAACGGTCGGCCAGCCGCTGGTAAATACCCACCTGTTCGACAACTGCCCCTGCCGCCAGATTGGCCAGCAGCGTCGGTGCATCGGCATGGACAATCGTCAACGTCAGCGGTACGCCGGCAGCGGCAAAACCGGCGATCAGCCGACGGTAGTAATAATCGGTCGCAGCGGGACCGATCCCGCCGACAAGGCCAATGTGGCGCGGCGTTACTCCCACTCGATCGTGCCAGGCGGCTTTGACGTATAGTCATAGACGACGCGGTTGATGCCCGGCACTTCGTTGACAATGCGGGTGGCCACGCGCGACAGGAATGCACTTTCAAAAGGATAGACATCGGCGGTCATGCCGTCGACGCTGGTGACAGCGCGCAGGCCGCAGACCTTGTCATAGGTGCGGCCATCGCCCATCACGCCGACGGTACGCACCGGCAGCAACACCGCAAACGCCTGCCAGATTTCATCATAAAGCCCGGCATTGCGGATTTCCTCAAGATAGATGTCGTCGGCCTTGCGCAGCGTATCACAGGCTTCCTTGGTCACTTCGCCGGGAATGCGGATGGCCAGCCCCGGCCCCGGAAACGGGTGGCGACCGACAAAGGCCGGCGGCAGGCCAAGTTCGACACCGAGCCGGCGCACTTCGTCCTTGAACAGTTCGCGCAAGGGCTCGACCAGCGCCATGTTCATCCGCGCCGGCAGGCCACCGACATTGTGATGGCTCTTGATCGTCACGCTCGGGCCGCCGGTGAAGGAGACGCTTTCGATGACATCGGGATAGAGCGTGCCCTGCGCCAGGAAACGCGCACCGCCGATCTTCTTCGCTTCGGCCTCGAACACGTCGACGAAGGCGCCGCCGATGAATTTGCGCTTCTTTTCAGGGTCGGTAACGCCGGCCAGCCCGGCAAGGAAGGTGTCCGACGCGTCCACATGCACGAGCGGGATATGATAATGTTCGCGAAACAGGCTGACGACCTGTTCGGCCTCGCCTTCGCGCAATAGGCCGTGATCGACGAAAACACAGGTCAACTGATCGCCGATGGCTTCGTGGATGAGCAACGCCGCAACCGACGAATCGACCCCGCCCGACAGGCCGCAAAGCACTTTTTCAGTACCGACCTGTTTGCGGATTTCAGCAATCTTGGCTTCACGAAAGCCCGCCATCGTCCACTTTGGCACGATACCGGCAACTTTAGTGACAAAATTGGCGAGCAGCCGACCGCCATCGGGCGTGTGATGGACTTCGGGATGGAACTGCACACCATAGCGGCGGCGCGCATCATCGGCGATGGCCGCAAAGGGCGCCCCGGCCGTCACCGCAACGGGACGGAAACCGGCCGGAATCGCCTCGATACGGTCTCCATGGCTCATCCAGACATGCGGAC
>JBMOFG010000518.1:0-1631 GCA_049314415.1 Polymorphobacter sp. | reverse complement strand
TTCACCCCTTCGAACCAGCCCCAATCGATATCGGCGGCGCGGCTGATGAGATAGGCAGCCGCCCCCTCGCGCTCGGCGACTTCGCGCAGGCGCTGTGAATTCGACGAATTGGTCGCGCCGATGACCAGAACAAGGTCGCAGCGCGGCGCCATCGCCTTCACGGCCGCCTGACGATTGGACGTGGCGTAGCAGATGTCGTCGCCCTTGGGGCCGATGATGGTGGGGAAGCGCCGTTGCAGTTCGGCGACCATGTCGGCGGTATCGTCGACCGACAAGGTCGTCTGGGTCAGGAAGCCGAGATTATCCGGCGCGGCAACACTGACATTCCGCGCATCTTCCAATGTCTCGATCAGCGTCATCGCGCCCTCGGGGACCTGCCCGAAAGTGCCGATGACTTCGGGGTGGCCCTGGTGGCCGATGAACAGGATATGGCGGCCGGCTTCGACCAGTCGTTCGGCCTGGCGGTGGACCTTCGACACCAGCGGGCAAGTCGCATCGAGATAGTTCATCTGCCGCGCTTCGGCCGCCGCCGGCACCGCCTTGGGCACGCCATGCGCCGAGAAAACCACCGGCACGCCATCGGGCACCTCATCGAGTTCCTCGACAAAGATCGCGCCCTTTTCCTTCAGCGTATCGACGACAAAACGATTGTGGACGATTTCGTGCCTGACATAGACCGGGGCGCCCCAGCGTTCGAGCGCCAGTTCGACGATATTGATCGCCCGGTCGACGCCGGCGCAAAAACCGCGCGGCTCCGCGACAAGGACAGAAAGCCGGGGCAGGCCGGCAGCGACAGGAGCGAGCGTGTTCATCTGCTTACTGATAGGCGATGCCGCCGGGGTTTGCCAATGCGCAGCGTGGCCCGGCGGCCTGTATAACAATGTCCTCATGTCTAGCCTTTGTGGCAATCCCGACATAAGGTGAATGTGCTTTGGTGCCGCGCCAGTCCGATCGGCACCCGAAAGGTCTGCTTGCCGTGTCGAAATTGCGTATTGCCATAGTCGTAGCCGTTTTCACCGTGGCGCTTGTCGGGTGCCAGAGGAACCCGTTGATCGTCCGTCGCGCGCTATGTCCCGCCGTGGCAGTGCCGATCTATGCCGGTGACATCACATTGTTCCAGCCCGGAACCGGTCCTGATGCCGGCAATATCGACCTGTCGGCGACCATCACCAACGTGCGTGACACTTGTGCCGAATCGCCCGGAATGCTGGTGACCAATATCAACTATCAGATCGTTGCCCGCCGCTCGGTAAGCAACGGTGCCCGCCGCGTCTCATTGCCGGTATTCGCGGCGGTTGTGCAGGGGGGCAATCTGATCGTGTCGAAACAGATCGGCAGTGTCGATCTCGATTTTGCCGATGGTCAGGCCCGCGCTGTCGCCGGAGCCAGCGCGCGTGGCAGCGTCGCCCGGTCGGCAACGGCGCTGGCTGACGACATCCAGGCCAGGATCAACCGCAAGCGCAAGGCCGGCGACATTGATGCCGCCACCGACCCGATGTCCGATCCGCTGGTTCGCGCCGCGCTGCGCGCCGCCAGCTTTGAAGTGCTGATCGGTTTTCAACTGACCGACCAGGCTTTGGGCTACAACGTCACCAAATAAGGTCAGGCAAAAACGGCACGCCCGGCCCGGC
>JBMOFG010000517.1:0-1636 GCA_049314415.1 Polymorphobacter sp. | reverse complement strand
AAAGGTCAACGACCCGCCGTTCGACATCAAGCACGCCTTCACCGACCGACTGAACGGCATCGCCAGCGCGGGGCACAAGGCCGCGAGCGCTGCATGGAGAGCCTATGTCGACAAGCGCGCCGCCTTTGGCGCCGATGACGTGTTGAGCGCGCTCGGACAGGTGCCGCAGTTCCGGTTGAGCGTCGCCAAGATACGGCAGATTCGGGGCGAAGTCGCAGGGTTTGGCGCCAGCCTTCCGCAGGACCCCAAGGCGGCGATCGCCAGCCTCGATCGCCTCCTTACTCAGCATGAAGCGGCCTGGAACACACTAGCGGCGTCGGACATCCCGTCGAGCGTCGTCGCCTTCATTCGCGCCGCAGCCAATAGCGAGGCCCTTTTAAGCGCCTATACGTCCGAAGTGCAGACGTGGCTCGAAAGCCGCAACTTGCTCGGCGCGTTCCGTATCAAGCTGAGGTAGACACGATCATGCCCGTGTCCAACCACGCCCTCGCGGTTCTCGACCGCATCGAAGCCATTGAGATGCGCTCCCTTAGATGGGGTTTCACCGACGGCTCGCTGAGCGAGGAGGAAGCCTTCGATCTCGGCGATCAGGTCTGCGAAGCGGCCGTCGTTAGTGGCGCCGACGGGCACGACCTCGTCGAGGAATTGATCGACGCCAAGCTGATCTTCGAGATGGCGAGCGTCGGCGGCGACGTTCGAATACGCTCGCGTTTCGCTGAAATGATGCGGTTGCTGGCCGCAAACCGGCAACTCTTCCCCAACAAGCCCTGGCAGGGCGCGCCGTCGCTCGTCGCCGATTTTCGGGTGGACTGCCGGCCGCGGCGCTTTCCCAAGCGGCAGCGCCTTCCCGCCGATATCCTCACCGAGCATGAAGAAGTCTTGGGTGGATCGAAATTGCGTCAGGACCTGTGGCGGGCGCTGACTGCGCGCGAGGGTATGAAACTCGCTGGCTTTCAGGAACGCGCCGCGCTGCGTCTGTCGGCGGCAACTGACGATGGCGGCACGATCGTCACCGCTGGCACTGGCAGCGGCAAGACCATTGCATTCTACCTGCCAGGCATGATCCGCATCGGCGAAGCGATGGGTGCCGACCATTGGGTAAAGGCAATTGCGATCTACCCGCGGATCGAACTACTCAAGGACCAATTCGCCGAAGCATTTCGCATGGCGCGAACCGTCGATCAGACGCTCTCAACGCATGGGCGGCGACCGATGATCCTCGGCGCCTTGTTCGGTAAGACGCCGACCCGCGCCACGCGCCAGGAACTGACTGATAAAAAATGGATTCGGCGCGGCGAGGATTTCGTCTGTCCCTGGATGCGCTGTCCGCGCTGCGATAACGAACTCGTCTGGCGCGGTGTCGATATTGCGGCGGGCACCGAACGGCTTGCTTGCGTCCAGCCAAGCTGCGGTCAGGCGATCGGCGAAGACCAGATTGTGCTCACCCGGACCCGACTGCAGCGCAATCCGCCCGACATTCTTTTCACGACGACCGAAATCCTGAACCAGCGATTGTCCGATCATTGGATGCGCGGCCTGTTCGGTGTCGGGCTCGCACCGGCGCGAAAGCCATTGCTTGCCCTGCTCGACGAAGTGCACACCTATGAGGGCGGAACCGGCGCGCAAGCCGCACTTA
>JBMOFG010000516.1:0-1639 GCA_049314415.1 Polymorphobacter sp. | reverse complement strand
ATCCTCGGGTTGCTCCCGAGAAACGCCCATCGGTGATCAGGGCAACATGTTCCCCCAGCCCCTGACCATAGAGCGCTGCAGTCGTCGACAACATTTCACGCATTCCCGGGCCACCTCTAGGGCCTTCGTAACGGATGACAACAACGCTGCCTTTTTCGATCTTCCGGGCTTCGACAGCGGCGAAACAATCCTCCTCGCAATCGAATACCTGCGCCGGGCCGCTGAACTGCAGTCGGGCCATGCCGGCGACCTTGACGATAGCGCCATCGGGCGCAAGCGTGCCCTTCAATCCAACAACCCCCCCGGTCGGCGACAAAGGCTTGCTAACGGGGTAGATGACCTTCTGGTTGGGATTCCAGGTTATTTCGTCGATATTTTCGGCCAGCGTCTTGCCGGTAACCGTCATGCAGTCGCCGTGCAGTAAGCCCGCTTCAAACAACGTTTTCATCAACATGTAGACGCCGCCGGCATCATACATATCCTTGGCGACATACTTCCCACCGGGTTTCAGGTCAGCGATGTAAGGAGTTGTTTTAAATATCTCGGTAACATCAAAAAGATCAAAATTGATGCCGGCCTCATTCGCCATGGCGGGCAGGTGCAGCGCGGCATTGGTCGACCCGCCGGTAGCAGCGACGATCCGTGCGGCATTCTCGAACGCCTCACGGGTGCAGATATCGCGCGGCCGGATATTACGTTCGATCAGCGTCATCACCTGCCTGCCGGCGGCGATGGCAATGTCAGCACGGCTGCCATAGGGTGCCGGCGCCATGTTCGAATGGGGCAACGACAAACCGATTGCTTCACCAACACACGCCATGGTGTTGGCCGTGAACTGGCCGCCACAGGCGCCATGGCCGGGGCACGCGACCTTTTCGAGCGCGGTGAGGCGGGAAAGCGGACACGTGCCGGCCGAATAGCCGCCAACAGCTTCGAAAACGTCGACGACGGTAACATCCTTATTCTCGAAACTGCCCGGCAGGATCGAGCCGCCGTACACAAAGATCGACGGGACGTTGAGCCGCAGCATCGCCATCATCATGCCGGGCAATGACTTGTCACACCCGGCAAAGCCCACCAGTGCGTCGTAACAATGGCCACGCATCGACAATTCGATCGAGTCGGCGATGACTTCACGACTGATCAGAGACGATTTCATGCCCTGGTGGCCCATGGCAATCCCGTCGGTGACAGTAATCGTGTTGAAACGCCGCGGCATGCCCCCACCCGCATTGACGCCATCGCGGCAGACATCGGCCTGCGAATCGAGTGTGGTGTTGCACGGTGCCGAATCATTACCTGCCGACGCGATTCCAACAAAGGGCCGACCAATCTCTTCCTCGGTCAGCCCCATGGCATAATAGTAACTGCGGTGCGGGGCACGTTCCGGACCGACAGACACATGACGGCTGGGCAATTTTGATTTGTCGAAACGCGGCACAACTGGCTCCCTATCTCAATCTGGCGCTTCGTGGCGCACAATCGGCTCGCCGGTCAAGGAAACTCAGCCGACCAGCGCCGCCAGTGTTTGCGCCACCAAGGGCGACAACCGGTCCGCCCAGCGCGCGGTGTCGGCGGGATGTCCCAGTTCATCCTGGCGGATTTCGAGGCCGAGATAAGGGATAGCGTTCATTTCGGC
>JBMOFG010000515.1:0-1657 GCA_049314415.1 Polymorphobacter sp. | reverse complement strand
CTGCGCGGTTTCGCCAAGGCCAACCATGCCGCCCGATTTGGTGAACACCTGATCGTTCAAGGATTTCACCTGATCGAGCAGGCGCAGCGAATGATAGTAGCGCGCGCCGGGGCGGATGGTCGGGTACAGCCGCGGCACGGTTTCGAGATTATGGTTGTAGACGTCGGGCCCTGCCGCGACGATCATCTCGACGGCCTTTTTGGCTTTGTTGCGAAAATCAGGAGTCAGGATTTCGATGGTCGTTGTTGGCGCGTGCTTGCGCAGCGCTTCGATGACGCGGACGAACTGCCCTGCCCCGCCGTCGGGCAGATCATCGCGATCAACCGAGGTGATGACGATATGTTCGAGCCCCAGCGCACCGGCCGCTTCGGCGACGTGCATCGGCTCAAGCAGGTCGACCGGTCCCGGCATGCCGGTTTTGACGTTGCAAAAGGCGCAGGCGCGCGTGCAGGTGTCGCCAAGGATCATCACCGTCGCGTGTTTCTGGCTCCAGCATTCGCCGATGTTGGGGCACGCGGCTTCCTCACAGACGGTGTTGAGGTTCAGCCGCCGCATCAATGCCCGGGTTTCGGCAAAGGCAGGCGATGTCGGCGCGCGCACGCGCAACCAGTCGGGCTTGCGCGGCCGGGCTTCGGCAGCCGGTGTCAGGCCCAGGACGGCGGTGATGGTTTCGTTCATGAACGCTGAATAGCGCGCCACACGGTCGCTGCCAATGCGACATGGTGACGAAAGCGCCTCTGGCTGCTAACAACCTGCCATGCCTGAATTTCGTCAACTCCTCGATGGTTATCGCCGTTTTCGCGCCGGCCCCTAGTCCGAACAGCGTGAACGCTATGACGCGTTGGCCAACAAGGGCCAGGAGCCCAAGGTGATGATCATCGCCTGTTCCGACAGCCGGGTCGATCCGACCCGGGTGTTCGATACCGGCCCCGGACAGGCCTTTGTGCTGCGCAATGTCGCCAACCTTGTGCCGCCCTATGAACCCGATGGCGCCCAGCACAGCGCCTCGGCAGCGGTCGAATATGCCGTGACGATCCTCAAGGTCCATCACATCGTCGTCTTCGGCCATGCCCATTGCGGCGGCATCAAGGCCTCGCTCGATGGTACCTTCGATGACGCGGCGCATGGCTCGGGCGGCTTCATCGGCAGCTGGATGTCGATGATCGCTCCGGCGCGCGACCGCATCCGTGCCGCTGCCGCGCTGTCGCCTGATATCGACGCTGCCGCCGCGCTCGAGCTTGAAGCGATCCGCATCACCATCGCCAACCTGCGCAGCTTTCCGTTTGTCGCCGCCGCCGAAGCCGCCGGGGCGTTGCAGATCCAGGGTACCTGCTTTGATATCGGTGATGGCGTCTTGCGGGTCCTTGACCCGGAAACCGGGCGGTTCGCGCCAACCTCGATCGATTGACACGGCAGCGCGCCGGGGCCGCTCACCGGCCATAACGATAAGGCTGGTCAAGCGGCGGTAAAGGCCGTTATGAAAGGCGCGCCCGGCGCTCGTCAGGGGGAGGCACCGGGCGCGGCCAATACGGTCCGTTCCATCTGGTGGGCAGGGGGACCTGGTTCCGGCGAGGGCAGTCGCCGGAAACTCAGGCGCGAACCGCCCCGTCTTTTTGATGAATTTCGCTGCGCTCCGCAAGGGGTATTATGAACTTTA
>JBMOFG010000514.1:0-1659 GCA_049314415.1 Polymorphobacter sp. | reverse complement strand
CGCCGCCACGGCCGCGCTGTTGCCGGCCGCCACCCATGAACTCGCCGAAGATATTTTCGAAAATGTCCGAAAAACCGCCGAAATCCTGCGCCCCGAAACCGCCGCCGCCCTGCTGCGTGAAGGCGGCATGGCCGTAGCGATCATAAGCGGCGCGCTTCTGCGGGTCCTTCAGCACATCATAGGCTTCGGAAATCGACTTGAAACGCTGTTCGGCGGCGGCATCGCCGGGGTTCTTGTCGGGGTGCCACTTCATCGCGAGCCGGCGATAGGATGATTTCAGCGCCGCATCATCGGCACCGCGCTGGCATTCCAGCAATTCGTAATAATCGATTTCGGTGCTCATCGGGCCTTGTTTCTCCCTTCCCGGTCACGGGCGGCGCCGATCGCGGGTGGGTCGGGGGTGGGCTGTGCCAGAGACGACGGTGCCGACCCCCGACGGCACTTCCCACCCCCGATCCCCTCCCGTTGCCGGACTCCCTGAAAGCGTTGCTTTGCGGAAACCGGCGGGAGGGGAGTCGATCGCTTACTTCTTGTCGTCCTCGACATCCGAAAATTCGGCGTCGACGACATTGTCGTCCTTGGGCGCTTCGGCACCCGGCGCTGCGGCAGCGGCCTGTTCGGCGCTGTAGATCGCTTCGCCCAGCTTCATCGCCGCGGTCGACAAGGTGGCGGTCTTGGCGGTCAGCGCCTCGGCATCGCCGCCATCGAGGATCGCCTTCAGGTCGGTGATGGCGGTTTCGATTTCGGCCTTCACATCGGCGCCGATCTTGTCACCATGGTCGGCAAGCTGGCGTTCGGTGGCGTGCACCAGGCTGTCGGCCTGGTTGCGGGCTTCAGCCACCGCACGGCGCTTCTTGTCTTCATCAGCGAATTTTTCGGCGTCTTTGACCATCTGTTCGATGTCATCCTTCGACAGACCGCCCGATGGCTGGATGCGGATCTGCTGTTCCTTGCCAGTGCCCTTGTCCTTGGCGTTGACCGCAACAAGGCCATTGGCGTCGATATCGAAGGTGACTTCGATCTGCGGGACCCCGCGCGGCGCCGACGGGATGCCGACCAGATCGAACTGGCCGAGCATCTTGTTGTCCGCCGCCATTTCACGCTCGCCCTGGAAAACCCGGATAGTCACTGCCGACTGGTTGTCATCGGCGGTCGAATAGACCTGGCTCTTCTTGGTCGGGATCGTGGTGTTGCGGTCGATCATGCGGGTGAAGACCCCACCCAGCGTTTCGATGCCGAGCGACAGCGGCGTGACATCGAGCAGCAGCACGTCCTTGACATCGCCCTGCAGTACGCCGGCCTGAATGGCGGCACCCATGGCGACGACTTCATCGGGGTTGACGCTGGTGTTGGGCTCCTTGCCGAACAATTCCTTCACGAAAGCGCGCACGCGCGGCATGCGGGTCATACCGCCAACGAGAATAACTTCGTCGATTTCCGACGTCTTGACGCCGGCCTCCTTGATCGCATCGAGGCACGGCTTGCGGGTGCGCTCGATGAGGTCGAGCACCAGCTTTTCGAGATCGGTGCGGGTGATGGTCTTGACGAGATGCTTTGGCCCGGTGGCGTCCGCCGTGATGAAGGGCAGGTTGACTTCGGTCGATGCCGACGACGACAGCTCGATCTTGGCCTTTTCGGCGCCTTCCTTGAGGCGCTGCA
>JBMOFG010000513.1:0-1660 GCA_049314415.1 Polymorphobacter sp. | reverse complement strand
GGTCAAGCGCGACACCGATCACCGGCATTGCGCCGCGATATCTGTCGACGCCCATATGCCACCTCAAACCCACCAAGTTTTATCAACAAGGTTAAAAACGGCCGAGTGATGACTATATTGCCAAACCAAAATCGCGACGGGCGATCGTATAATGGTTAACGCCCCATCTGGAGCATGCTGACCCACGCGGCGGGATGCAGCGACCAGCCCGTCGTCGCAGCTGGCATAGACGCCGGCAGCGCCCCCCGATCAGCGCTTCTCGTTGCGCCCGCGCGGCGGCGCCTTGAACGGATTCTTGCTGCCACGAAAGTTCAGCCGGATCGGCACGCCTTCGAAATCGAGATCGTCACGCAGGCTGTTGACAAGGTAGCGGCCATAGCTGGCAGGCAGATCTTCCGTGCGGTTGCCGAAAATAAGGAAGGTCGGCGGCCGCGCCGCAACCTGAGTGACATAGCGCAACTTGATGCGCGTGCCCCCCGCTGCCGGCGGCGGATTGCGGTCAAGTGCCGCTTCGAACCAGCGGTTGAGCCCGGCGGTAGGCACGCGCCGCGACCATTTTTCGCGAGCTTCGGTTGTCGCCTTCATCAACAGGTCAAGCCCCTTGCCGGTCTGCCCCGAGATCGCCACCAGCGGCACGCCGCGGATCTGCGAAAGACCATCGTCAAGTGCCTTTCGGACACCCTGGAACAGCGACGACTGATCGTGCGCGACATCCCATTTGTTGAGCGCGATGACCAAGGCCCGGCCTTCTGACAATACCATGTCAGCGATGCGCAGATCCTGCGCCTCCAGCCCCAGCGTCGCATCGAGCAGCAGCACGACGACTTCGGCAAAGTCCACGGCGAGCTTGGTATCGGCCGCCGACATGCGTTCGAGCTTGTCGCTTACCTTGGCGCGCTTCCTGAGACCCGCGGTGTCGACCAGCCGCACCGGCAGGCCGTGGTAATCCCAGGGAATGGCTATCGAATCGCGGGTGATGCCGGCTTCCGGTCCGACGACCAGCCGCGCTTCGCCGAGCAGCGTGTTGATCAGCGTCGATTTGCCGGCATTGGGGCGACCGACGATGGCCATCTTCATCGGCCCGTCGGGCACATCTGGCATTTCGGCCGGCAGATCATCGGCATCGACAGGTTCGGGCAATTCGGCATCGACGAAGGGCATCAGCACTTCGTAAAGATCGGCCATGCCCTCGCCATGCTCGGCGGAAATCTGCACCGGATCCCCCAGCCCCAGCGCATAGCTTTCGGCAACGCCCAGTTCACCTGCCCGGCCCTCGGCCTTGTTGGCAACAAGGATCAGCGGCGTGCCGCGACGGCGCAACCAGTCGGCAAAATGCTTGTCGAGCGGCGTGACCCCGGCACGGGCATCGAACACCAGCAGCGCCACAACGGCATCGCCAACCGCGGCATCGGTCTGTTGCCGCATGCGCCCGGCGAGCGAGGCGGCATCGGCATCTTCAAAGCCGGCAGTATCAACGACGGTGAATTTCAGATCGAACAGCCGCGCCAACCCTTCGCGGCGATCGCGCGTGACGCCGGGCGTATCGTCGACAAGCGCCAGCTTGCGGCCAACGAGGCGATTGAAGAGGGTCGATTTGCCGACATTGGGGCGGCCGACGATGGCGACCCGGGGCGTTGATTCACTGGACATAGGGTGGCCC
>JBMOFG010000512.1:0-1665 GCA_049314415.1 Polymorphobacter sp. | reverse complement strand
CCAAAGGTGCTGGCGTCAAAGGCATTCTGCTGTTCCGCCGAAATGCCGATGCGCGCCGACAGCAACTGGTCGCGTTTCCTGAAATTGCGGCGCAGCAATTCGGCGATCAGCACCTGTTCGCGTTCGGCGGCGACACCGCGCACCGTAAAGCCGCCTTCCGGCTTGAACAGGTTGCGATGGGTCCAGCTTGCTTCGGCGCGCAGGCCCTGGCCGGTCGAATAACCACCCTTGGCCGAAATGGTGCGCACCGGTGCCGCTTCGGCGGTGATCAACAGGTCGACCCTTTGGCTACCATCGGCATCGGGTGTGCCGGCGGCGACCGGCTTGATGGCAACGCTGCCGAACAATCCGGTCTGGATCAGTGCGCGCCGCAGATCGTCGCGACCGGCATTGGTGTAGCGGTCGCCCGGCTTGAAGCGCGCCAGCGTGGCGACATGTCGGTCAGACAGGCCTTGCGTTTCGCCGGCGATGTGAATGGCGCCATATCGGCCGCGTGTGCCAAGATCGATGCTCTGCAACAGCGACGCGGTGCGGGTGGCATGATCCACGACGATGTCGGGCTTGCCGGTGATGGGGAAGGGGAAGCCGGCATCGGCGAGCGCTGCCGGCAGGGCTTCCTGGGCCGCGTTGACCCGCGTCGCATCGACGGCGTCACCGGCCTTCACGCCGAGCAGTGGCAGCACCACCGATGCCGAATCGGCAATCGCGGCGCCGTCGGGCGCGACGACGCTGATCGAATCGAAATGGTAGAGCGGCCCGGCCTCGACCGTAAGGCCGACCCGAATCGGCGCCGTGGCCATCGTGGGCGAGGTGATCGCCACGCGGGTGATACCGCCATAATGACCGATCGAGCGCAGCAACTGGTCGATGAGGTCGCGGTCCTCGGCAATGCGGCGGTTGATCTGGGCGAGGTTGGAAACATCGCCGCGCTTGGTCCAAAGCGACGACAGAGCCTGAAATTCATCGTCGAGTCCGAGCGCAGTAAGCCCTGTAATGTCAACGCTGTATCGGACCTCTCCGGCCTCCGCCGCCGGTTCGCCGTCGCTGGTCGATTCGATCGTTGGCCACGGCACATTGCCGGGCAGCGGT
Source organism: Polymorphobacter sp. (assembly GCA_049314415.1). Taxonomy (GTDB): domain Bacteria; phylum Pseudomonadota; class Alphaproteobacteria; order Sphingomonadales; family Sphingomonadaceae; genus Sandarakinorhabdus. Next base: position 576 of record JBMOFG010000512.1, on the reverse strand, counting down.
GCGAAATCCTCCAACCGGGGTTCGTCGCTCGGCAATGGGCCTTCCGGCGACGCCTCGGGCGCGGCAGGCTGGGCGACCGCGCTGCTGGCCAGCAGTACGGCGAGCGGAAGCAGGCAACCAATCAGCCGAAGTGAGGGCGGGCAGGCAGGCACCATAACCGTCTAGACCTTCGCGCCGCTGCCGCAAAGCCGCAGCGGCTGCGACAGGGCTTGGCCTTGCCCCTGCCGCCGTGCCAAAGCACCACCATGGCGAAAAATGCATCCGTTTCCCCCGTTTCCCCGACGTCCCCGCCGTCGCCCCCTTCGTCGCCCCGGCGGGGTGGCGGCTGCCTGATCGCGGCAGGCGTGGTGATCGGACCGATCATCGGGGTGATGTTCGGCGAAACCTCTGCCGGGCTGTTTGCTGGCCTGGCGCTGGGCGCGCTGGCGGCGGTAGCGCTCGCGATTGCCGATCGGAAACGTTGACGCTCAGTTGAGACGCCGTCCGACCCAGACCACCCGGCCGATGATTATCACGGCGGCGGGGTCGCAATCATCCCAGCTCGGATAGGCATCATTGTCGCTGCGGATCGTCAGC
>JBMOFG010000511.1:0-1672 GCA_049314415.1 Polymorphobacter sp. | reverse complement strand
GATGCTGCTGCCGCTGGGGCTGCACATGGGCAACATCTATGGCTTCCAGCCCTTGGGTGGCGGCTGGTTGTGGTTGATCTGGGGCGTGATGCTCGGTTGGCTGGCGCTGACCTGGAGTGCGTTTCTGGGACGTGAGACCGATCTCGGGCTGCACCTGACCCGTATCGACGAGGTTGGCCGCTATGTCCTCATCCCGCTGCTGGCCCTGGTCTCACTGTCATCGCTGCTTGGCCATGGGCCGCTGTTGGTTGAAGCAGGGACCTATTGGTACGCTGCCAAGCTGCTGCTCTACAGTTTTTCGCTATGCATAGGCCTGGCGCTGCGCTGGATCATGCGGCTGTGGACGCTGCGTTTCCGCCGGCTTGCCGAAGGCCCCGATGCCGCCGAAGAAGCCGCATTGGAACGCGAAATCGGCTGGGGGCGAATGCTGGCGTATGTCTATTGGATCACTATTTCGGGCATATGCTTCTTGGGCGCCACCAAGCCGTTCTGAAGCCGCTTTCAGTCAGAGGCGCCGCGCGCGGTCGCTTCTATGACAATAACAGCGCCACCGGTATCGCCATTGCGGCAATCCCGAGCGGCAATACGGCGCGCCAGCCAGCGCGCCAGCCAGCCGTGACCAGCACGATCGCCGCCTTGAACAGCGTGTTGAGCAGTACCGGCAGCGAAAGGATCATACCTGCCACGTTCGCATCAAGGGTGCCGGGTGTCAGGCCGCGCATGGTGACAATGGCGGCGTCGACATCCATCGAGCCGGTAATCGCCAGCACCGTCGCAATTCCGGCGTTACCGAACCGGATTTCGGCCCAGCGCACCACCAGCGCCAGCCCGGCGACCAGCACCGCAAAGCCTAATGCCGGCAGCAGTGCAAAGGGATTACGGGTTGCAGGTTCCGGCGCCGACGGCGCCCCCCGGGCGGCGCGCAACCCGAGCGCTGCAAAGCCCAGCGCGACCAGCGCCGCCGGCACGACGATCATCGCCAGCCGCGGTAACGCAAACGGCACCAGCAGCGCTGTCAGAAGCAGCGCGCGCGCGAACATGACCGCCGATGCCACGGCGATGCCTGCCGCCAGCACCGGGCGCTGCCCGGCCTCGGCGCGCAGCCGCTGCGACAACGCTGCGGTAATGGCGGTCGAAGAATAGAGCCCGCCTATCGCCGCGGTCGCCAATGTGCCGCGCGTCGGCCCGAGGCGTTTTGCAGCGATATAACCGGCAAAGGAAAAGCCGCATACAATCACGACGACGAGCCACAGGTCGAACGGGTTCCACGCCCGATACGGTCCCATGGCGCGATCGGGCAGCACGGGCCAGATCGCCCCGGCGATAATGGCAAAACGGATAACCGCATCGACATCGGCTTCGGCAAGATCGCGCAGCCAGCCATGCAGGGTGTCACGCCGGGATAACAGCAGCGCCGCCACGGCCGCCACCGCTAGCGCCGGCACGGTGAATCCGGTGGCTGCCAAAGCACCCAGCGCAAAGGTCAGCAGCGCGGCGATTTCGGTGGTGGCACTGACGTTGTCAGCAGCCAACTGGTCGGCGCGGCGAAAATCGATAATCAGCACTGCCACAGCGCCCGCCGCCAGCACTGCCGCCACCAGCGGCAGGCGCGCCCCCAACAGCCCTGCCAGCCCTCCGAGCAGACCGATGAGGCCGAAGGTGCGTAGCCCGG
>JBMOFG010000510.1:0-1682 GCA_049314415.1 Polymorphobacter sp. | reverse complement strand
CGCGGTCATCACCCTCGGCCGGTGACGGCGCAATTGCGTCGGTTCGCCCCGCCTTGATCCAGATCGCCGCCACTCCGACCGGCGCTCCAACCCATTTGTGGAAATTGATCCCGACGAAATCGGCTCCCAGTTCGGGCAGTTTGAAGTCGAACTGATAGAAGCTTTGCGCTGCATCGACGATGACTTCGGCTCCCGCCGCACGCGCGACGGCAGCGATGTCGCGCACCGGCAACACCATGCCGGCGCGGTGGCTCATATGGGTCAGCAGCACCAGCTTAAGCCGCGGTGCCGCCGCAATGGCAGCGCGATAGGCCTCGATCACCCCGTCATGGCTGATCACCCGCGGCAGCGAAAGCTTGATCGCCTGCGCACCGCGCGACCGCGCCAGCGACACCATCGCCCCCTGCATCGCTTCATAATCGGTGTCGGAATAGAGAATGCTGTCCCCCGGCCCGACATCGCGGAACTGGCTGATCAGCGCCGACAGACCCTCAGCGGCATTGCGGGTCAGCCCGATTTCGTCTGGCTGCACCCCCATCGCGGCGGATGCGCGTGCCAGCACGAGACGCTGATCGGCTACCATGGCGCGGCGCGCATACCAGCTATTGTCGCGATTGAGCCGCTCGAGGATGGCGCGATGCGCGTCGCGCACCGGTGTCGCCATGCTGCCCCAATAGCCATTTTCGAGCTGGATGACCGAGCGGGTGACCGGATATTGCGCCGCGATCCGCGCCCAGCCGGCTTCATCATCGGCCGCAAGGCCGGCGCCACCATCGGCCGCCAGGCCAGCGTCGGCACCCACCGGCAGCGCCGTTGCCGCCGCCAGACCGGTCGCTGCCAATATCGCTCCGCGCCGTGAAACCTGCATCGCCCGCCCCTGAACTGCTTCTGTGCAACCGTGCCGTGCGGGCAGGACCAGCGCAAGACCCCGCTGCAACAGCGGTGGTATCAGACGGGTATCGCCCAGACGAGGTAAAGCACGAACGCCACCGCTCCCACCGCCGCGTGCGCTGCGAGCGCCGGCCCGGCCAGTTTCGGCCTTGGTTGCGCGATCAGCGGCACCAGCAGCCCGCTCAGCAACGTCACCGCCGTCAACACGGCTGCCAGCGGCCCCAACGCGCCCAGAGCCCGCTCGCCGCTCGGAGCGCCGCGGATCACCATTGCCGTGACCTCCAACCCGATCACCCCGAGCACAAGGTGAAAGCCGACCAGCACCCGGTTGTTGCGCTCGCCCCGCAGGTAGCGCCAGCCCATGTAGATGCCGATCACCACCGTCGACGCGATGACTGCCAGCGCCGGTGCCATCACCATGTTGCCGTCTCCATCCACCTCGCAGCAACATAGCGGGATCCGCCGCCGTCAGGAAAGATGCGGCAAGATGTCGGCAAAGCTGGCACTCCCCTACGACCCCGCTATAAACCCGGTTATGGCCGACCCCATCCTTCACCCCGACAGCGATCGGTTGCGCGACCCCGTCGACGCGCCGGCGCTCGAAGCGCTGGAGGAAGGCCGGCTGTCGCGCGGTTTCGTCGATCAAATCGGCGACCGGCTCGACAATGGCGACGACGAAGCGGTGCGTGCGCTGGTCGTACCGCTGCGCCCGGCCGATATCGCCGAACTGTTTGCCATGGTGGCGGAAGCCGACCGCACCGCGCTGGCGCGCGCCATCGGCGACGCGCTCG
>JBMOFG010000509.1:0-1683 GCA_049314415.1 Polymorphobacter sp. | reverse complement strand
CTGGCTCTGAAGGCAGTTGTGCACCCTGCAGATACACGCCCTGCTGGATCCAGTTGCGCAGCGCTGTATAGGCCTGGACATAGCGCGGTGGGCTAAGACGGTCATTATCGACGATCATTTCAACATCCTTGGCTCGGTCGGGCAATGGAGCCCCGGCTTCCTTACCCTTTCGAGGAACCTTGGCAAGATTTCGCCTTGCACATAACGTCCTATTGTTATAATGATAAGATATTATATTTGCCAGCGTGCCGGACCTTTTGCCATCGCGGAGTTTAAGAATGGATAAGCTAGAGGCGGTGAAAAAATCCGTTGCAGCAACGGCTGGCGTGCGACCGCATTTTCTTGTCGATCCCGATTCGGACCGGCTGCTGGCCATGGTGCTCGCGCTCGCGGCCGAACTCGGTACCGTCTATGAACGTGTCGATACGCTGGAAAATCTGTTGATCCGCGAAGGCGTTATCGCGTCGGCGCAACTTGCCGATTTCAATGTGCTCGGTGACCTGGCTGCGGCACGGCTGGCCTGGCACGATGCGTTGGTACGGCGCATCTTGCGGGTGCTTTCCCATGAACTGCAAGAACTTGTCGAGGACGAAGCCGATATCCCCAAGCCCATTGTCGGCGAATGAGCCAGCCGGCGTCAGCAGCAGCAACCAGCACTTGCGCACCTACGGTCATCATGTCATTATAATGACCATAGGACGGAGCTTATCGTGATTCTTGCCCGAAATCCCCGCACCGGCGCTGTCGACTTTCGCTTCGAGCCAACCTCTGCGTCATCTCTTGCCGACACAGCGGCGCGGCTGCGTGCCAACCAGCCGGCGTGGGCGGCGCGGCCGGTGGCGGAACGTGCCGCGATCATGCTGCGCTGGGCCGATACCATCGAAGCCATGCGCCTGCCGATCATCGAGGCGCTGTCCGCCGATACCGGTCGCGGCTTCTTGTCGGAACGCGAAGTCGATGGCGCCGCCCGCAATATCCGGCGCTGGGCGACAATGGCCAGTGATATCCTTGGCGCCACCAACCGCACCGAAATCAAGGATTCGATACTGATCAACACGGTTCGCTACCAGAACCAGTTCGTGCCCTATCAACTTGCCGGCTTCATCTCGCCGTGGAATTTTCCGGTGACGCTATCGTTGATCGATGCGGTTCCGGCACTTGCCGCCGGATGCGCGGTCATCATCAAGCCATCCGAGGTCACATCGCGCTTTGTCGCGCCGCTGGTCGAAGCCATTGCCGCCGTTCCCGAACTGGCCGAAGTGGTGGCGTTCGTTGTCGGCGACGGTGCCGCGGGTGAATGTCTCATCGATGCCGTCGATCTCATCTGCTTTACAGGGTCAGTACCGACCGGCCGCAAGGTTGCGGAGACGGCAGCGCGTCGTTTCATTCCGGCGTTCCTTGAGCTTGGCGGCAAGGATCCGGTCATCGTCATGGCGTCGGCCGATCTTGATCGCGCCACCGATGCCGTGTTGCGCGGTTCGGTGCTCAATTCGGGCCAGGTCTGTCTGTCGATCGAGCGGGTTTATGTCGACGCGCAGATTCACGACCCGTTTGTCGCCCTGCTGGCGCGCAAGGCCAGCGCCGTCACGCTCAACATCGCCGATCTGCTTGACGGCGATATCGGCCCGATGATTTTTGACCGGCAGGCCGATATCGTCGAAGCACATATCGCCGACGCCATCG
>JBMOFG010000508.1:0-1687 GCA_049314415.1 Polymorphobacter sp. | reverse complement strand
TCGGCAGTTTCGATCCTTTCTTTCGCCAGGCGGGCGGCGCTGCTTCGGCTGAAGTCTCCAGCCTCGGCCTCACCCTGCTCGGCACCCGCGTCGACACCGTATCGGGCCGTGGTTCGGCGATCATCGCCGGGAGCGACGGCATGCAGTCGAGCTATGCCGTGGGCGACGAGATCAGCCCCGGCGTCCGCCTCCTCGCTGTGACCTTCGATGCCGCCACGCTCGACAGCGGCGGCCGCCGCGAAAGCCTGTTTCTTGACCAATCGGCGGGCGGCACACCGGTAACCCCCGAAAGCGCCGGCGTGACAACACAAGCCCGTCTTGCCGCCGATATACTCGCCACGCCGCGGCTGCAGGGCACCGCCATCACCGGCTATGTGCTCACCCCCAAAGGCTCGGGCGTCGCCTTTCTCGCCGCCGGGCTGCAACCGGGCGATGTGCTCGTCAATGTCGACGGCACGCCCGTGGCAAGCATTTCCGACCCCGCCGCGCTGACCCGGCGGCTCGATGCCGGCGGCGTCGGCATCACCGTCGAACGCGCCGGCAGCCGCGTCAATCTGCAGATCGGGACCCGCACGTGACAGTCTGGAAACACATTTTCCTTGCCAGGGTGGCGCTTGCGACCGCGCTGACCGCGCTGACCGCGCCGCTCGCCGCACAGCAGACGGTCAACCTGCGCGATGCCGATGTCCGCGCCTATATTCAGGATGTCGCGCGCGCCACCGGCCGCACCTTCATCATCGACCCCCGCGTTCAGGGAAAGGTTTCGGTCGTTTCCGAACGGCCATTGGGACGCGACGCCTATTTCGAGCTTTTCCTATCGACCCTGCGTGCCAATGGCCTTGTCGTGCAACCCGCCGCCGGCGGCGCCTTTCGAATCGCGCCGGTCGATGGTGCCGCCACCCAGCCGGGGGGGCCGGGCGCCGGCCGCGACCGCTTCGTCACCGAAGTCATCCGGCTCGATTCGATCGACGCCGCGTCAGCGGTGGAAACGCTGCGCCCGCTGGTCAGCCGCGAAGGGCAATTGACTGCCAACAGAAGTGGCAATGCCGTCATCATCGCCGATTATGCCGATAATGTCGCTCGCGTCCGCGCGCTGGTCAAACAGGTCGACCGCGATCGCGCGACCGTGCGCGTCATCGCGCTGAAGAATGCCGGAGCACGCGAAATTGCCGCGTCGCTCGGGCAATTGACCGGCGGACCGGGCGCGGCGCAAGGCGGCGCCACCGCCGGCGCCGGCCCGGGCGTTTCGATCGTCGCCATCGACAGTTCGAACGCGGTTGCCTTGCGCGGCGACGCCGGCGCCGTGGCGCGGTTGGCCGAAACCGTGCTCGATCTCGATCGCCGCGCCGCCGCCGGCGCCGATGTGCGGGTGATCTTCCTCGCCCATGCCGATGCCGAAAAGCTGCTGCCCGTCCTCCAGCAACTCGTCGGCCAGACGCCGAGCGCGGTGGCCGGCAGCAGCGCCGGTTTCGGCAGCGGCATGGGCAGCGGCATGGGCAGCAGCGGGAGCGGCCAGTCGAGCGGGCAATCGCCGATCGGCAACCAGCAACCGGCCGTTGCCACCCAGGCCGGCGGCGGCATGCAGATCCCCGGTGCTACCATCGGGCGCGGTCAGGCGGTCATCGCGCGCTATGAAGGCGCCAATGCCATCATCATCTCGGCACCCGCCGATGTGCAGCGGCAATTG
>JBMOFG010000507.1:0-1688 GCA_049314415.1 Polymorphobacter sp. | reverse complement strand
GCCGCAGTGTGGATGACAATGGCGCGGTCCAGCGCATTGTTGTTGCTGGCATCAAGCCCTTCCAATCGCATCGAGCGACCATGCTTGCCGACATATTCGCCGCCTGTGACGAACGCCCCGGCGCAACTGGCGTAGCTGCCATCCTGATTGGAGAATTGCTGCAACCAGCCGCTGTGCGCCGGATCGGAGCCGCGACCATGCGCGACGAGCATCGAGGTCGTGACCCCCGATACCATGTCGACAAGATGGAAGCGCGGCTCACGCGATGCACGCGAATAATCGGCAATCGCGATGACATCGGCATGGCGTACCGCGCTGCGATGCGTGTTCAGCGCCGCCAACGCGCGGTTCATCAAACGCGGATCGACGGTCAGCGGCCTGGCGGCAGTGGCGGACGCCGGCACCGCCAGCGCCGCGGCCCCGGCCAGCGCCGTTCCGAGGAAACCACGCCGACCGATCGAGACTGAATCAAACAATCAGTTTTATCCTTATTGGGAAACCGCCAGGATCAGATGCCGCGAAAGGTCGCAAAGTCCGCCAGCGGAGCACGTTCGGCTCGCGCCGCATTCGCCGGATCAGCTTCATCTTTAAAGCCGATCGCCATACCGGTGAAGAGCATGCGATCCTCGGGCATCCCGAGAAAGCCACCGATTGTCGCAGGATAGATCGCCCAGCATTCCTGCGGGCAGGAATCGAGCCCTTCTTCGCGCAGGAGCAGCATTAAGGACTGGAGATACATGCCAAGATCGCTCCACTGCGGGGGCCCCATGGTCCTGGCAACGCTGCAGAACAAGGCGACCGGCGCGCCGAAAAACTGGAAATTACGGGCAAACCACATCATCCGCTGCATCTTGTCTTCCCGCGGGATGCCGAGCGCGCGGTACAACTCCTCGCCCACCGCAAAACGATAATCCTTGTACGGCGACGGCAGGACCTTGGGATAGATATCATATTCCGCGGGCTCGCCGCCCGGTGCCTCGGCCATGCGTGTGCGCATGATCGCCTTCAGCTCCGCCAGCGGTTCGCCTGCCACCACATCAATATGCCAAGGCTGGAGATTGCCCCCCGAAGGCGCCCGCGCGGCTTTTTCGACAACGCGCTTGATCACGGCCGAATCGACGGGCTTATCGAGAAAGCCGCGCACCGATCGGCGCGACGCAATGGCTTCACTGACATTCATGACATTCTCCAAAAGACTAACTTTCGCTGGCGCGCGGATTTGCCTAGGGTTGCTCGGTGTTGTCCAGCCTCCCCAATCTGCTGACCCTCAGCCGCATCGTTGCGGTGCCGCTGCTTGTGGCGTTGATGTGGGGCGATGGCCAGTGGGAGTGGTTAGCCGCCTTTGTCGTCTATACCATTGCTGGCGTGACAGATTATTTCGACGGCTATCTCGCCCGCGCCAATGGCACGGTGTCGAAGATCGGCATTTTCCTCGATCCGATCGCCGACAAGATCATGGTTGCTGCGGTCATTGTCATGCTGGTCGATTCGGGAATCGTGCACGACTTTGCCGTCGTGGCGGCGCTTATCATTCTGCTGCGTGAGATCATCGTCTCGGGCCTGCGCGAATATCTGGCGACTTTGCAGGTGTCATTGCCGGTATCGGCATTGGCCAAATGGAAAACTGCGTTCCAGATGATCGCTCTGGGGGCGCTGGTACTCGCCGGCTCGGCCGATACGCTGTTGCC
>JBMOFG010000506.1:0-1701 GCA_049314415.1 Polymorphobacter sp. | reverse complement strand
TGTTCTAGAGGTCGGCAATGAGCGTAATGGCAGCAGGCAGTCGCCGGTCATCCCGGCGTGATGAACGGCGCGGCACCTTGCTCGCGACGGCGGCGCAGATGATGAACGCGCTCGGCGCCGGCGCCATCAGCCTCAACGACATCGCCGCGCGCATCGGAGTGTCGCGCAACGCCCTTTATCATTATGTCGCGGATCGAACGGAACTGGTCTTCGAATGCTATCGCCAGACCTGCGAAGCGGCGCTCGCCGATCTGACCGACGCCGAGGCTGCCAGCGATGACGCAGGGGAACAATTGCGGCGCTTCATCGAACTCGGGTTGGAATATGACCGGCCGGTCACCGCGGTGCTCAGCGACCATGATATGCTGCCAGAACCGCAGGGGCGCATCATTCTCGATCTGCGCCGCCGCCAGATCGACGGGCTGACGGCGATCGTCAGGGCCGGCATTGCCCAGCAGCATTTCCGACCCTGTGATGCCGAACTGGTGGCGCAGGCACTTGTTGGCATGCTGTCATGGGCGCAGCTTTCTGCCGCTTGGCTTGCGCATCGCGACGGCCCGGAAAGCCGAGCGCGGGCCGCGCGAGCGATGCAGGCGCTGCTGATGGATGGTCTGGCAGCGCCGGGCCAACGCCTTCCCACCTTCCCGACTCTGTTTCCGCAGGCCTTCAACGCCTTCGATCGCCAAGCCGCCGCCGAGGCCAAGGCGGAGCAGCTGATCGCGGCGGCTTCGCGGTTATTCAACCAGCGCGGCATCGCCGGCGTCTCGCTGGACGATATCGGCGCCTCTGTCGGCGCCACCAAGGGGGTCGTCTATCACTACTTTCCAGACAAGCCGGCGCTGGTCGAACGTTGCCTGGAGCGCGCCTTTGCGCTGTATGATGACTATATGGCGATCGCCACCCGCCAAGAGCCCAACGGGTTTGCAAGGGCCATGACGGTCCATCATCTCAACTCGCAGGCACAGGCAGGGCCGATTGCCCCGATGCTGCTGCAGCCCGGCTATGACAGCCTGCCGGCCTCAGCTCGTGAGAAATTCTCTGGCCGGGCCCAGCGGCTGTGGCAAACCACGGCTGGCTTGATCGAAGCCGGCATCGCCGATAGCAGCTGCCGCCCATGCGACGCGATGGCGACGGCCGAAATCGCGGCCGGCGCCTTCTTCTGGCTGCCCAAATGGCGGCAGATGGGTGATACGGCGGCGACAGCTGCGATCGCTGATGCACTGGCAGATATAGTGGCGTTCGGCATTGCGGCGAACTGAGGTGAAGCAGGGCGGCCGCATTGATCTAGAGACGAGATCCGACGAGGGACACTCCTGACCGGCGGCTTTTCGCCCCAATTTTGGTCGTTGTAGCCAGTTCTCTGATTGTCCCAAAGCGGACGGCGTAAGGATCGTATTGGAAAGACCAGTTTTGGGACATTGCAGCCATTCCGGGAATGCTAGCTCCACGTCTGCTTACGTCAGGACCCGCCATCGGTGGTGTGCCCGATACATTAACTGCTTCTATAATCGCTTGCGGCGCTATTTCGCGTTCGACTATCTCGGCCCCGCAAAGTTCTAAGAACGGGGGGCAGTTGAGGCGATGTCTCTCCACTTTGTCGGGTCAAGTCCGGGGCGCGGTTAAAGCTGAATGAAGAGAGTGGCGCTTAGCACATGGTTCATGCGATCGTCGCCCGACCGGATGATGCGCTGATTCAGATAT
>JBMOFG010000505.1:0-1709 GCA_049314415.1 Polymorphobacter sp. | reverse complement strand
AGCCTTCATCGGCATGGCGCACGGCGAAATCGCCCTGGGTATAGGCCCAGACGCCCTGCCAGCGCCGCCAGTAGCCGTTGTCCCAACGGTCACCGTCGCCGGTCCAGCCCGGGGCGACGCTGCCATTCTCGACGGTGAAATGTTCCGGGTCACCCCAGACGGTGCGCGCCAGATAGGGATAGGGCGCGGCGATGACGATCTCACCCTTTTCGCCGAGTTCGGCACGGTGCCAGTTGACGCCGTCAGCATTGGCGCGCGTCAACGGTGCGGTCGCCGTGGCATTGCCCTGCTCGTCCTCCACCCAGACATCGCCGAGGATCCACGGCAGCGGGAAGGTGCGCGCATCGGCGGCAAGCGGGAAATCCCCATTGCCGTAGAAATGCGTCCAGGCGATGCCGCCATGCTCGGTCGCCCAATAGCTGTTGATGTATTGCGGGGTCAGGTGCTGCATGCCGAAGGCCTGCACCGGCGGCGAGCACGGCTCGGCGCAGAAGGTCGCGACGCGCAGGCCCGACATGTCATAGGCCTTGATATCGTGCAGGTTCTGCGGATCTGACATCACCGCCTTGAGGAAGGTCACGCCCGCCTTGAAGATCGTCACGCCATGGCGCTCGATCATCGCGGCAAAGCGCCCGGCGTGCGGGAACACCGGCGCACCTTCGCCGAGCAGCGTCGTCACCCGCGTCAGCAGTGGCGCCGAAATCATGTAGCTCTGCCCGGTGATCCAGCCCGGATCGGCGACAACATAGAGCACATCGCCCGGACGCGCGTCGAAGGCGACCTTCATCGTTTCGGCAATACCGGCGGCATAGCCACCATGGACATGGACGACGCCCTTGGGCTTCCCCGTCGAGCCCGAGGTATAGATGAAGAACATCGGATATTCGGCATCGACCGGCAACGGTTTCGACGACGCCCAGATGGCGCGCACGAATTCCTGGTCCGACAACGCTTCGAGCGCGGCGAGATCGGGAAGGTTCGCAGCCGCGAGCAGCTTGACCAGCGCCGCATCGGTCAGTTCATGGCTCCAGATGTCGCGGTCGCGCCAGACGATATCGGGCTGCGCGGTGTGACGCGCGACGATCACGGCCTCGACCCGCGGCGGGGTAGCAACCAGGCTTTCGGCTACGGCAATGCGGATACGCGCCGACGCGGTCGAATCGACCGTGCCGGCTTTGCCGAGTTCGGCGAGCGCGCGGCCGACGCCGCGCATCACATCGCCGCGTTCGACGGTGACTTCGCCCTTCAACGTTGCCGTTACGGTTTCGGCAATGGCTGCTGCCGTGTTCGCCGACAGGCCAAGATCGGCCTGCTTCAGCCTCTCGCTGAGCAGCGCCAGCGCCACCTGCACCGGCACATAATTGTCGAGCGCCGGATCGGTATAGGCGGTCTTGAACGGGATGATCTGCGCCATGCGATAACCGCCATCGGCGGTAATGACGATCTTCGCTCCGGCGTCATGGATACGGTCCGACAGCGTCTTGTCCGAAAAGCCGCCGAAAACTGGCGTATAAAGGATGCCGAGGCGCTTGGCGGCTTCGGTCCAGTAAAGCTGCGCCGGGATATTGGGCATGTTGAGCGCGATGCGATCACCCGCCTTCAGCCCCAGCGTTTCGAGCGCGATGGCGCATTTGGCGGTTTCGAGCAGCAGTTGCCGGCGGCTGACGGCATAGCTGTCCACCGGCGCGCCGCGGCCATTGTCCTGCGCC
>JBMOFG010000504.1:0-1713 GCA_049314415.1 Polymorphobacter sp. | reverse complement strand
ACTTGGTCTTGTTTTCGCTGCCGCCGCCTTTGGCCGCTACAGTGATTTCCACCGTGTCGCCGGGCACCAACTGGACATGGGTCACCGCCGGCGTGTTGTCCTTTGTATTCGTGCGCGCGAATGCCGGGTCGGCAACAATCGAGGCGCGCAGCCGGTTTTCCGGGTTGAGGTAGGCGCGCCGCACCCCCTCGTTGATCATTTCCTCCAATGTCATCGTCGCGTGCCAGCGCACGTTCATGCCGACCTTAACAAAGGCGACGACAATACCGGTGTCCTGGCAGATCGGCCGATGGCCTTCAGCGCACATGCGGCTGTTGGTCAATATCTGCGCAATGGCATCCTTTGCCGCCGGGCCCTGCTCGGCCTCATAAGCGCGGCCGAGCGCCCGAATATAATCCATCGGGTGGAAATAACTGATATACTGCAATGCATCGGCGACCGATTCGATCACATCATCCTGTTTGATCAGCGTCATGCCTTGTTCCCCTGCCGCAGCCGTTTTCTGATACCTTAATAGCCGTGCGGCGGCCCTTGGTCCACATCGCGTTCAATCGCCATCACGCAAGCCACTGATAGCAAAAGTCCAGAGCGAAATTATACGTTGCGACACAAAAGCTGCTTGTCATCGCCTACCGTTCAGGCACAATCTGTAGTTCAAAGGGATGGCGTCGAACACCAATTGTGGTAACGGTGGCGGGGGGAGGCAGTCTTGGACATATGTCCGGCTGTGGATATCGGGGATAAGCGCGCCGAACGCGATTCAACGCGTGACCACGGTTTGTTCTCACCCTATGCTGTCGGGCTTGGGCAGGGTGTACCACGGCAAAGACGTTTTCAGGAGTGAGATGGTGAGCGAGTTTCGGAACATCGGCAGCGACGGCACGGATGGCGCAAGCGGCGATACACTCGCGCTCGACCTGGCGGTGAATATCGCGCCACCCGCTGGCACCCCGGCGGCCAAGCGCGCCAGCAACGAAATCATGCCGTGGAAATTTCCCATAACCGTCGATCGCAGCCGCGATGCGCTGCTCACCGATTTCGGCAAGGATACGCTCGACGACCGCTACCTGTTGCCCGGTGAATCCTATCAGGACCTGTTTGCCCGCGTCGCTGCCGCCTATGCCGATGATGCCGGCCATGCCCAGCGCCTGTACGATCATATCTCGCAACTGTGGTTCATGCCGGCCACCCCAGTGCTGTCGAACGGCGGCACCGGGCGTGGCCTGCCGATCTCCTGCTATCTCAATTCGGTCTCCGACAGCCTTGATGGCATCGTCAACACCTGGAACGAGAATGTCTGGTTGGCCAGCCGCGGCGGCGGCATCGGTACCTATTGGGGCCGGGTGCGCGGCATCGGTGAACCCGTCGGCCTCAATGGCAAGACCAGCGGCATCATTCCGTTCGTGCGCGTCATGGATTCGCTCACCCTCGCCATTTCGCAGGGCTCGCTGCGCCGCGGCTCGGCGGCCGTCTATCTTGACGTGTCGCACCCCGAAATCGAGGAATTCCTCGAAATCCGCAAACCTTCGGGCGATTTCAACCGCAAGGCGCTCAACCTCCACCACGGCGTCCTCATCACCGACGACTTCATGGCAGCGGTGCGTGACGGCACGACCTTCGACCTCGTCAGCCCCAAGACCGGCGAAAAGCGCGGGCAGGTCGATGCCCGCAACCTGTTCACCAAGCTTGTCGAAACCCGGCTGGCGACCGGCG
>JBMOFG010000503.1:0-1719 GCA_049314415.1 Polymorphobacter sp. | reverse complement strand
CGACGCTGGCTGTTGCCGCGGCGGCGATGACCCAGCGCGCCATGGCATCGCTGCTGATGTCCGATGCCCTCGCCGAATGGCTCGAGCCGGTGATGACTGCGCATCCGCAACGCGCCGCTGCCGGCGGTGTCATCGCCAGGTCGGCGGTGCGCCCGGCGCGCACGCTGATACCCGATCCCATCGCAACGACGCTTTTTGTCTCGTGAAAAAAGGAACATGACATGCCCAAGTTTGCAAGCAACGACGTCATCGACGGCAGCCTCAACATCGTCGCTGCCGCGACCCGTCTAGTCGCGCTCAATGGCCAGCCGGCCAGCTTTACCGCGGCCGATTCCGGCAAGCTGGTACAGGCGACGCTCGGCCCCGGCGATTTCAGCCTTGCGACCGGCGATGTGTCTGGCCGCAAGGTCATGATCGCTGCCAAGGCGAGCCTGGCAGTCCTCGCGGCCGGCACCGCCGATCATATCGCGCTCCTCGATGTTGCGGGGTCGCGTCTGCTTTATGTGACGACATGCCCCCCGCAGCCGCTGGTTGCCGGCGGCCAGGTCAGCATCGCCGGCTGGTCGATCGAGATCGGTGCGCCTGTCTGATGCCCTGCGCCCGGCCCCGACGGCCGGTTTCACCCGACAGCGAGGGAGGATGATCAGTGGCGATCTTCTTGAAGGACCCGACGGCAATGATCGATTTTGCAATCGACTGGTCGGCCAATGTCCCGGCCGACCGAACGTTGGTCGAATCGACCTGGGCGGTGATGCCGGGCGGCAGTGAGTCAGTCGTGGTGACAGCGAGTGTCCGCGAAGCCTTGCGCAGCGTCGCCACACTGGGCGGCGGGCAGCAGGGGCAACTCTACCATGTCACCAACCGCGTTATCTTTTCGGACGGCCGCAGCGATGAGCGCACGCTCGTCCTGCGCGTGGAGAACCAGTGATGGCGGATCTGATCCTGTTCCGAAGCGACAGTGCGCTTGCTGTCAGCCTGGCGGAATGCAAGGCCTATCTGCGGCTCGAGCGCGATGATGACGATGCCCTGCTGGCGGGGCTGATCCGCACCGCCATGGCCTTGTGTGAGGCCTTCACCGGGCAATGGCTGGTCGTGCGTGACGGTGAACAGCGGCTGGCACCGGCCAGCCATTGGCAACGCATCGCCGCGCTGCCGGTCGTTGCCATTACCGGGATCGTTCAGGGCGACGGTCTATTGCCCGGCAGCGCCGTTGAAAGCGATATCGATCCGGCCGGGATCGGCTGGGTGCGGCTGTACGATCTGGCCGGCGGCGCGGCCCCGGTGGTGCGGTTTCGCGCCGGGCTGGGGGGCGATTGGAACGGCGTTCCCGAACCGTTGCGGCAAGGGCTGATCCGGCTGGTAGCGCATCTGTTCAGCCATCGCGATGCCGCCGATGCCGGCCCGCCGCCTGCTGCAGTTGCCGCGTTGTGGCGGCCGTGGCGGCGGCTGCGCCTGAACTGAAGGAATGATCATGGCAGATGAATTTGCCGGCGCGCTCTGCGAGCGCGTCGCGATCGAGGCGTGGGTGGCAGCCCGCGACGATGCCGGCGCCAATGTCGGGCACTGGCAGGCCGGGCCGGAACGGCGCGCGGCGATCGAGCCCGATGGCGCCGGTCGTGGTGAAGGCGAAGCCCGGCGCTCGCGGCGGCGCTGGCGGGTGACGCTGCGCCGGCCGGTGACGGTGGGCCTGACGTCGCGGCTGCGCTGGGATGGCCAGTT
>JBMOFG010000502.1:0-1720 GCA_049314415.1 Polymorphobacter sp. | reverse complement strand
GCGAAGCCGGCCTGATCGCCGGCTATGGTGGCCAGGACGTGCTGCTGACCGATCGTTTCTTCCTTGGCCAGCCCCAGATGCGGGGCTTCAACATTCGCGGCGTCGGGCCGCGCGTGCTGCGACAGCCCTTCGATGCCAATGGCGTGGCGATCACCAATCGCAATCAGGTGTCGGATGATGCGCTGGGCGGCAAGGCCTATTATCTCGCCCGCGCCGAAATCCAGGTGCCACTGGGCTCGAGCGGCGAGGAACTGGGCTTGCGTCCGTCGATCTTCGCCGATGTCGGCGCGGTGTGGAACGTCAGGCAGCCCGTGCTGCAATGCCTCAACGGCCCGACGACCAACCGTCCGGAATGCGCGCCGTTCAACGGCGCGTCCTCGGGCTTCCAGGAAGTCTATCTTGGTAATACGCCCAGCCCGCGCCTGTCAGTCGGGGCCGGCGTTTCCTGGAACTCGCCATTCGGGCCGTTCCGCTTTGATCTTGCCAAGGCCCTGCTCAAACAGCCTGGCGATGATACGCAACTCTTCCAATTCAACGTAGGGACACAATTCTGATGATCAAGAAGCTTTCAATCGCGCTGGCGCTTGCCGGTGCCGCCACTGTTGCCGTACCTGTTGCCGCCCAGACACTGCCGCCGGCCGTGATTGTGGTTGTCAATCTTGATGAGGTGTTTCAGGAATCGGCTGCCGGCAAGGCCGCGCAGACCGAACTCAAGACCCGTCTTGATGGCATTCAGGCGCGCCTTGCCTCGCTGCGCACCTCATTTGGAGCCGAAGAGCAGACGCTTGCCAAGGCGCAGCCGGCGCAGACGGCAACGCCTGCCATCATCCAGGCGTGGCAGGCCAAGGTGAAGGATTACACCACCCGCAAGACCCAGGCCGAACAGGAACTGCAAAAGCGCGACCAGGATTTCCAGGCCAGCCGCCAATATGTGCTCAAGCAAATCAATGATGGTGCCCAGCCGATCATCACCCAGATCATGAAGGAACGCGGTGCTTCGATCGCCATTCCCGAAA
Organism: Polymorphobacter sp.; assembly: GCA_049314415.1. Taxonomy (GTDB): domain Bacteria; phylum Pseudomonadota; class Alphaproteobacteria; order Sphingomonadales; family Sphingomonadaceae; genus Sandarakinorhabdus. The sequence goes on along the minus strand of JBMOFG010000502.1, from coordinate 704 downwards.
CCGCCACCTTCCAGCACGCCGCCAGCATCGACGTGACCGCCGATGTCATTGCCCGGCTCGACAAGGCGTTGCCGCGCGTATCGTCAACCGCACCTGCGGCGCCTGCGGCCAAGTGAGCGACACCGCCAGCCCCGACGCCGCCGTGACCTTGGTCGCGGCGGCCGATATTCTGGCGGGCGCTTCGGTTGGTTCCGCCGATATAGCAGCGGTGATGTCGCTGCTGCCGCACCGCTTTCCGATGCTGCTCGTCGACCGGGTCGAGGATATTGTCCTTGGACAATCGGCGCGCGGCATCAAGGCGGTGAGCATCAACGAGCCGTTTTTTGCCGGGCATTTCCCTGGCCGGCCGATCATGCCCGGCGTTCTCATCATCGAGGCGCTGGCGCAGACCGCCGGCGTGCTGGCGCTCAAGACGCTGGGCGAGGCCGGCAAAGGCAAGCTGGTCTATTTCATGGCGATCGACGGTGCCAAGTTCCGCATCCCTGTCGAACCCGGTTGCCTGCTCGATCTCAAGGTCGAATTCACCCAGAACCGCGGCCGGATCAGCAAGTTCAACGGCCGCGCCGAAATCAACGGCAAGCTGGCCGCCGAATGCAGCTTTACCGCGATGATCGCCGATCCGCCGGTGGCCGGTTGAACGAAGCGCCTATGCTTTCCCGGGGCCGGTACGCCCCGCCCACAGGCATGCTGCCAGGATAACCGCC
>JBMOFG010000501.1:0-1726 GCA_049314415.1 Polymorphobacter sp. | reverse complement strand
AGGCCGAGTCGGGCAGCAAGCCGCAACAGCGCCGGATACTCGCCTTCGGGCGCGATCTGGGTGAGATGGCGCAATTCACGATCACCCAGCCCGATCTGGCCGATTTCGATCAGCGCCGTCGCCCGGCGCGCGCCGGCGATAATTTTCAGATGGTTCCAGTCGGCAGTGATGAAATCGGGCTCATCCCATGCCTGGGCCGGAGCGAGGCCTAGCGCGCGGCGCGCGAGCAGGCCGTAAAAACCGTTGGGCTGGCCGGCTGCGGTTTCCAGCCGCTGCGCGACGAGTTCGGGCCGGCCGGCGGCCAGATGCGCGCGGCTCGCCCAATAGGCCGCGGCTGCGGCGGTATCGGCGGCAGGATTTTTCTGCGCAACCAGGTCGAAGGCGGTTGCCGCTACATCGTATTTGCCAGTGCGAAATGCTGCGAGACCTGCAATCCAGGCACCCATGGCGGCGAACTGGGTGTTGCCCAGTGCCGGGCCGCGTGCTGCCTCGAGGCCCAGCCTGACCGCTGCATCATTGTTGTTGGCGCCATAGTAGCTCCACGCCAAGCGCTGCGCCCATTGGCTGCGCGACAGCGGGGTAAGGTCGGCAGCAGACCAGCGCGCTTCAGCTTCGGCGTTACGATCCATGGTCAGCAGCGCTTTGAGCGTGGCGCCAGTGGCCAGATCGGCCGCCGGGGTGACCAGCCGCGTTGTACTGGCGCGAGCCACGCGAAACGGTCGCAGGGTTGGCAAAAGTGGCAAAGGGGCAGTATCACTGCCTGGCAGCTTGCCGGCCAGTTGTGCGATCCGCTCTGCTTGTGGCAGGTCGCGATATTGCTCCAGCCACGCCGCCAGTTCGGCGCGCCCCCATTTGCCGGTGCCGCGCGCGATGATCAGCTGTGCGCGCGCGGTTTCAGTGAGCAGGCCGGCGCCGATGGCCGTAATGCCGGCTTCGGCCTTGGTATGGCGTCCAGCCTCTATGTCATGAAAAATCCGCGAATAGGCGGCGCGGTCGCTGGCGGACAATTGCGGCGGCACGGCGCGCTGGCGACGGGTGATGCCAGGGCGTTCCGCCGTGACGGTCAGCGCCGAATCGCCGGGTGCAGCTGCTCGGGCCGATGCTGTGATCAGCAACGAGGCTGCAAGAATTATGCGGATCATGCCGACAGCCGTGTCACAAAGGCCTGGAGATCGGCCCAGGCGAGGCGTTTGAGTTCCGGCAGTTTCAGCAAAAGGCGCGGATGGAACGTTGCCATCAACGGCACGCCGCCCCCTGTCAGCCATTTCCCCCGCAGCGACGCTATGCCGCCACTTTCCCCTGAAAACGTCGCGGCATGGGCACCCAAGGCCAGAATTGCGCGCGGATTGGCCAATGTTATGGCGCGGGCCACAAAGGGAGCAAAGGCCGCGATTTCGGCTTCACGCGGTGGCCGGCCGGCCGGCGGTGCCCAAGGCAGTAAATGCACCCGCCGATAGGCACCGGCTTCAAGCCCGATGGCCGTGAGCATCCGCTCCGCCAGGCGTTGCACTGCGGGGTCCTCGTCGGGCAGGTCGGTCAGCACCAGAACGTCGCCAGCACCGCTGATCAACTGCGGCAGTGCCGTCTGGCGCAGCGGATGATCGAAGTCAGCAAGTGCCGCTTGCAACGCCGACAGGTCCATTGCCGCCGCAGCAAGTGCCGGCGCCGGGCCAGTGTCGGCCTTGTTGTGCGGTCGCGGCGCGGTTTTCGGTGCATGTGCCGGATT
>JBMOFG010000500.1:0-1727 GCA_049314415.1 Polymorphobacter sp. | reverse complement strand
GGCCAACAAAATCCGGATCGGCGGCATCGCTGGTACCGATGCTACCATCGCTGGTAAAAATCGCCAGCAGCGCCTCGGCATCGCAGCCATCGACGGCGGCGGCATAGCGCAGGCCGAGCCGGCGCAGTGTTTCGGCCTCGGTCATGCCGCGAACGCCGACGCGAGATTGCCGCCACCATGATTGATCCAGTCCTGCGCCGCCGGTACCATCTCGAACATGCCGAAAAAGCCATGGATCATCCCCGGCGCCATCGGGGCATCGACTGCCACCCCCGCCGCCGCCAGCCGCGATGCATAGGCCTGTCCTTCATCGCGCAGCGGATCATATTCGGCGGTGATGACCGTGGCCGGCGGCAGCCCCGACAGGTCGGGCGTGTGCAGGATGGCGGCAAGCGGCGCATCGCTGGCGGGCCGGTCACCGAGATAGGCGGTCCAGAACCGTTCCATGCCCGCGGTCGACAGGAAATAATTGCCGCCGCCATTTGCCGTGTAAGACGCTGTATCGAAGCGGGCATCGGTGACCGGATAGATCAGCAACTGGTGGACCAGTGTCGGCCCGCCGGCATCGCGCAGCCTGATCGCGACAGCCGCAGCCAAGTTGCCTCCGGCGCTGTCTCCCGCCACGGCCAAGCGCGAGACATCGACATCCAGCACGCTGCCGTTGGCAGCCGCCCATATTGTTGCATCATGGCAATCATCGACGGCGGCAGGGTAGCGATGCTCGGGCGCCAGCCGATAGCCGATCGACAGCACCGCCGCACCGCTCGCCCGCGCCAGCACACGGCAGGTCGAATCATGGGTTTCGAGCGTGCCGATCACCCAGCCACCGCCATGAAAAAACAACGTCAGCCCGCGCGCTGCAGCTTCGGGAACATACAGACGTGCTGCCAGATTGCGGCCCGGCAGGTCGATGCTCAGGTCCGTCACCCGCGCCATGGCAATCGGCGGGCCAAGCGCCATCGGCGTATCAAGCATCGCCCGCATCGCCTCGGTCGGCACGGTTTTCCAATCGACCGACGCCAGCGGTGCCATCATGTCGAGTATCGGCTGGATGGCGGGGTTCAAGGTCATGATGCGCTCCTCACAGGCCGAAACCGCCGGCCACATTGATCTGTTCGCCGGTCACATAAGCCGCGCGGTTCGAGGCCAGATACGACACGGCATAGCCAATTTCTTCGGGCTGGCCCCACCGGCGCAGTGCCAGCATTTTCTGGGTTTCGTCGATCCAGCTTTGTGGAAAGGCGCCCTGCGCGGACAGTTCGTGGAACATACCGGCATCAATGACACCAACGAGCACCGAATTAGCGCGGATGCCGTAGCGGCCTTCTTCGCGCGCGATACCCTTGATGAAGCTTTCATTGGCCGCCTTGGGCGCCACCGACATCCCGTCCTTGTCAGGCCAGCGCCGATGCCCGGCCGAGCCGAGGTGAACGACACTGCCGCCACCTTGCGCACGCCAGTGCGGCAGGATCGCCTGCACGGCGGTGAACAGGCCATGGACTTCGACATCGAAAGCGCGCCGCCATTTGTCGACCGGCGTGTCGGCAAGCATCAATTGTTCGACCAAGGGCCCCGCCGCCCAGACGAGCGTATGCACCCGGCCATGCGCCGCCACGGCACTGGCGACCAGCGCCGCGACCGCTGCCGGGTCCGTAACATCGCAACGGTGCGTCGTCGCGGTGCGGCCAAGCGCTGTGGCCTTTGCAGCCACAGCGGCGGCGGCATCA
>JBMOFG010000499.1:0-1733 GCA_049314415.1 Polymorphobacter sp. | reverse complement strand
GGCAGTTTTCTGCTCGAATCGGTCGAAGGCGGCCAGGTGCGCGGTCGCTATTCGCTGCTCGGCCTCGAACCCGATCTGGTCTGGCGTGCCGCCGGCGACACCTCCGAAATCAACCGCGACTGGCGCAGCGACCGCAGCGCCTTCGTGCCGGTCGCGGGCGGCGCGCTGGCTGCGCTGCGCGGGCTGGTCGCCGAAGCGCGCGCCGATGTTCCCGCCGCGCTGCCGCCGGCACTGGCCTGCCTTGTCGGCTATATCGGCTATGAGGCAGTACGGCTGGTCGAACCCAATGTGCCGGGCAATGCGCCCTCGCCGCTCGGCCTGCCCGACATGCTGTTCGTCAGGCCGACGCTGCTGCTGGTCTTCGACCGGCTGAAGGACGAACTGTTTGCCGCTGGCGACGCGGGCGCGGCTTATGCCGATGCGGTTGAACGCATCGAAGCGACGCAGGCCCGGCTGGCGCGGGCGCAGCCACCGCGCGCCGCCGCGCCTGCCACGCTGCCCGATGGCAGCGCCACGCCGATCGTCGGCCCGGCGCGCTACGCCGAAATGGTCGCGCGCGCCAAGGACTATATCCTGGCCGGCGACGTTTTCCAGGTCGTGCTGGCGCAGCGTTTCAGCGTCGATTTTCCGCTGCCGCCGCTCGACCTTTACCGTGCGCTGCGCCGCATCAACCCGTCGCCCTTCCTGTATTTCCTCGATCTGCCCGATTTCGCGCTGGTCGGCTCCAGCCCCGAAATCCTGGTGCGGGTACGCGACGGCGATGTGACGATCCGGCCGATCGCCGGCACAAGGCCGCGCGGCCGCGACGCAGTGGAAGATGCCGAAAACAAGGCCAGCCTGCTCGCCGATGCCAAGGAGCAGGCCGAACATCTGATGCTGCTCGATCTGGGGCGCCATGACACCGGGCGCGTCTCGCTGCCCGGCACGGTAACAGTCACCGATCGCGCCGGAGTGGAATTCTACAGCCATGTCATGCACATCGTCTCGAACGTGCGCGGCCGGCTCGACCCGCGCCACGATGCTGTCGATGCGCTGCTCGCCGGTTTTCCGGCAGGCACGGTATCGGGGGCGCCCAAGGTGCGCGCCATGCAGGTCATCGCCGAACTCGAACCCGAAGCACGCGGTGCCTATGCTGGCGGCGTCGGCTATTTCAGCCCGGATGGATCGATGGATTCGTGCATCGTGCTGCGCACTGCGGTGGTCAAGGACGGCGTCATGCACGTTCAGGCCGGTGCCGGCATCGTCGCCGACAGCATCGCCGCATATGAACAGCGCGAATGCGAGGCCAAGGCTGGCGCGCTGATGGCCGCGGCCCGCGAAGCCCTGCAGGCCGCCGCCACGCCGGATTTCGGACAATAGGCCGCATCGGGCCAGGGCTTGGCAAATGCCACCGCCCGGCGCCAAGTAATTGCCGTTCAAAAGGAGTGTTCCCATGCCCAAGGCAATCTGGAATGGCGTCACCATCGCCGACAGCAGCGACACCGTGGTTGTCGAAGGCAATCATTATTTCCGCGTCGATGCCGTCGATCCGGCGCTGCTCAAGCCGAGCGCTACGACGACCGTGTGCGGCTGGAAAGGCACGGCCAATTATTACACGCTTATCGTCGGCGGTGCCGAAAATGCGGATGCGGTCTGGTATTATGCCAATCCCAAGCCGGCAGCCGCCGAAATCATGGGCCGGCTGGCGTTCTGGAAGGGTGTCAAGGTCAGTTGAGACGTCACCGGCCATTCAG
>JBMOFG010000498.1:0-1741 GCA_049314415.1 Polymorphobacter sp. | reverse complement strand
TCAACGCCCAACCTGGTCGTTGCCGGGATACGGCTGGGTGTCGAGTCGATCGCGCAGGGATGCACGGCGCGGTTTCGCGCGATAGCCGACGTTCGCCACGAGCGGCCTGGAGCAGCAGGAGTTTCGGGCACCGACGAGGCCCGGCCTTCGCCGGCAACAGTGCTGGGGTCCGATGCAATCGACGTGGCACTGTGGGCGAAACAAGCGGATGTGGGCCGGGCCGCGCTGCAACAGGCGATCGTGCAGGCAGCCCGTGCAAATGTCGATGCGTACCCATGGCCCACGCCGATTTTCTCTGAATCATTGCGAATTGTTGCGTCGCAGCGACGGCGCCACAGCGCCTTTGCCCAACCCTTATGCGAAGTGGTGGCGTTGCAGATGGGCAACATTTGCGCGGCCTCTGATGACTCTGCTGTGGAAATCGAAAATTAACAATATAAACTGTTTGTCTCGTTAATTTCCAGGATGAATCCCTCATGGTCACAGAAGCCGATGCGAAAGCATCAAATACCACTGCAGCCGATACAACAGTATCTGTGATGCCGGCACCAGCGCCGACACCTGTATCACCCACAGCACCGGCACGGACTCGTCGCGCCGTCCCGGCAAAGAAGGCGGTGGTTACCTCCGCCAAGACCAACCCGAAGCCGAAAGCGCCGTCAGTCAAAACGAAGGCCCCAACGGCAAAGTTGAAATCGCCCATCACAACAAAGACAAAGCCGGCAATGCCAGTGCCTGAGACCGCGACCTCGGCCAAGGAAAAAAAGCCCAAACTCGTACGTGACGGTTTCACGATTCCAAAAGCGGAGTATTTGGTTCTGGGTGAGTTGAAAATGCGCGCGGCTGGTCTTCAGTTCCCGGTCAAGAAGAGCGAACTAGTGCGCGCCGGCATCAAGGCGCTGGCGGCGATGCCCGGGACAGCGCTTTTGGCCGCGCTGCAGGCCGTTCCCCCGATCAAGACCGGGCGACCCAGTAAGAACTGAACGCTGCCGGTCAGCGACCATTGTGGGGTGACAATGCCCCCATGAATGAACGCGCACAGTCCCTGGGCGAGGAAATCGCCAACAGCGTCAGCCACGGGGTGGCGCTGCTTGCGGCGGCTGCTGCCGTGCCGTTCCTGATTGTCTCGGCCAGTCACCTGAGCCTTGCCAGTTTCATCGGGGCGATTGTGTTTGGCGCCACGATGGTCTTGTTGTACCTGACCTCGACGCTTTACCACGCCATGCCGCACGGGCTGGCCAAGCGCGTGTTCCTCAAGCTCGACTACGGTGCCATTTACCTGTTTATTGCCGGAAGCTACACCCCCTTTGCACTGGGCGCGCTCGATGGCATATGGGGCTGGACGTTGTTCGGGCTGGTGTGGACGCTTGCGACCGTGGGAATCACGCTGAAGGCGTTCGACCGCCTGTCACATCCCTGGCTGTCCACTGGCCTGTACCTTGTCATGGGATGGCTGGTCCTGGTAGCCGCTGTGCCACTGGTCGAACATGTGCCATGGCGCGGCGTACAACTGCTGCTTGCCGGGGGGTTAGCCTACACGGTGGGCGTGGTGTTCTTCGTACTGGACACGCGGGTTCGGTACGCCCATTCGGTATGGCATGGATTTGTCGCCGCTGGAACAGGCTTCCACTTCTTCGCGGTCATCGGATACGCGGCCTGAGGATCGCCAGCGCAGGCGCGAAGCGCATATCGAGCCGCTCCCGCGACAAGGCATCGACGACACGGTCGACGCCCTGTCCGA
>JBMOFG010000497.1:0-1743 GCA_049314415.1 Polymorphobacter sp. | reverse complement strand
CCGACAGGCGTAAACCCGGACGGCGGGGCGGCGGACCTTCGGGTCCGCCGAACCCGTCCGACGTGAGCGCGGGCTTTGCCCGCACCTTTCCCGCAGCTTCATCAACCCGCGCGCTTACTCGCGGGGGAAGGAATTCCCATGCTCTTTTCCGAACTCGCAAAAACCTTGCCCGACTATGCCAAGGACCAGCGGCTCAACGTCTCGAGCCTGCTCGCCGAGCAATTGCTCACCGACCAGCAGAAATGGGGCACATTCGTCGCCGTCGCCCATGCCTGTGGCTACAAGCCGGTGATCGAGGCGATTGAGGCGGAAGCCGCCGACAAATTGACCCCGGAAGCGCTGAATGCCGCCAAGGCAGCCGCGTCGGTGATGGCGATGAACAATATTTATTATCGCTTCACCCACATGGCGTCGCGTCCCGACTACAAGACAATGCCTGCCAAGCTGCGGATGAACGTCATCGGCGCACCCGGGATCGAAAAGGCCGACTTCGAACTGTTCAGCCTCGCGGTTTCCGCCATCAACGGTTGCGGCATGTGCATTGATTCACACGACAAGGTGCTCGCCCAGCACGGCGTCAGTGTCGACAAGATCCAGGCCAGCGTCCGCATCGCCGCGGTCGTGCATGCGGTGGCGCGCACATTGCAGGCTATCTGATCAATCCGTATTGGCCGGCACGGTTTCGGGTGCCGGCCCACCATCGCGGGCAAGCCCCGCGCGCGGTTTGGCAGGTTGCTCGGCATCGGGCACCTCTTCGGCCAATTCTGCCGCATCGCGACGCGAAAATCCCTGCCAACGGTCGATGTCACGGCTGCGGTCGCCCTTGATCGCCTGCCGCACGGCGGAACCTTGGTTGGCGGACGGCGGATCGGCTTCGGTCACGGCTGCCTCCTTGCTTGTCGGCCTGATACGCGGGTCGGCAATTTCGTAAGAAGTGCCGGCAGGGGTCCGTGCGGCGACGCCGCGGCCAGCACGGGCGGGAGAGTCAATCTTTGTGCGCATAACCGGTGAGTTTCCTCCTCGCAAACCGCCAAATGGGAACGCTGCAACCGACGCGAGCGTTGCACGCTGACTGGCGCTTCCCCGCAAAGCCCGGTAAACTGCACATAATTGACGACAGGCCGAGGCTCGGCCGGACGGAGACAATCATGGCGCTCATCGCCTATCTCGATTCGATCAAGTCGCGCGATCCTGCCCCCCGGTCGCGCTGGGAGGTGCTGACTTATCCCGGCGTGCTGGCGCTTGGCCTGCACCGGATTGCCCATGCCCTGTTCAACGCCCGGCTCTTCCTGGTGGCGCGCATCGTAAATCATCTGTCGCGCGCCCTGACAGCGATCGACATCCATCCCGGCGCTGTCATCGGCCGCAATTTTTTCATTGATCACGGCTTTGTCGTCATCGGCGAGACCGCGGTCATTGGTGACGATGTGACCATCTACCAGTGCGTGACGCTCGGCGGCACTGACCCGGCCAATGGCATTGCCGGCAAGCGCCACCCGACGCTGGAAGACGGCGTCATCATCGGCTCGGGCGCCCAGGTGCTGGGGCCGATAACAGTCGGCAAGCGCGCCCGGGTCGGTGCCAATGCCGTCGTCACCCGTGATGTGGCAGAAGGTGCTACCATGATTGGCATTCCGGCCAAGCCGGTGCCGGTCGATGCCGGGGATTATGCCAAGCCGTTCCTGCCCTATGGTACGCCGTGCAGTCAGAAATTCGATCCCGAAACGCAGGAGCTCGAGCTAC
>JBMOFG010000496.1:0-1746 GCA_049314415.1 Polymorphobacter sp. | reverse complement strand
TCAACCCGCCGGTGATCGAATTGCGCGTCGTGTCATTGCCGCCAACGATCAGCAACACAAGATTGCCCATGAATTCCATTGGCGGCATGTCGCGCGTCGCCGGGTTATGGGCGAGCATCGAAATAAGGTCGCCCTTCGGTTCGGCGAGGTTCACCCGCGCGTTCCACAGGCCCATGAACTCCTGCAGCATGCCCATCAGCACGGCCTGGCGTTCCTCCTTCTGGAGGTTGCCCGGGACTTCGGGATCGGCGGTGGCGATATCGGACCAATAGGTCAGCTTGCGGCGATGTTCCTGCGGGAAATCGAACAGCGTCGCCAGCATGCGGCTGGTCAGCTCGATCGAGACACGATCGACCCAGTCGAACACTTCGCCCCTGGGCAGGCCGTCAAGAACTTCCTGGGTGCGGCTGCGGATAAGCGTTTCGAAATCGGCGAGATTCTGCCCCGACACGATCGGGTTGACCGCCTTGCGCTGCACATCATGCTTGGGCTGGTCCATGGCGATGAACATCGGCATGATGAAATCCTGGTCCATGTCGAACAGCGTGATGCCGCCGAGATGGGCGTCGGACGAAAACACCTGGTGGTTGGTATCGACCGCCATGACATCGGCCCAGCGCGTCACCGACCAATAGCCGCGGTGACGATTGGCGTTCAACCCGGTGAAATGGATCGGCGATTCATCGCGCAAGCGCTTGAAATAGGTCCAGTGGGTATCGGTTTCCCAATAGATCGGATCGGCAATATCGACTTCATCGAGCGGCGCGGTGGCGAGATAGGCAGCGAGCGACGCGGCACTGTAATCCTTGAGGTTGGGGCGCTGGCGGGGCGGCAGCGGCCACACCATCTGGAAATCCTCGCGCGACACAGTGTGCTTGATTGCGGTCTCGATTGCGGTCTCGGCAGTAAGGTTCGGCTGCGTGGCCATCGCTTCGTCTCCCAATAGCGGTCGCGCTTGCCGCACGACTCGACTCCATCCGACTATCGCGTTGTTACACTACGCGAAATTCAAGTGCCACTCATATTTTCGCTGGCACTGGCGTTTCGGGGCCGTTTTTGGAAAGGTGACGGCATTCGTCGCGGAGAATTGAGAACATGGCCGATCTGGCAGGGCTTGTGGCAGAAATTGCCGGTCGCATGGCGCACGCCAGGCCGCGCGGCAAGGTCGCCGATTATATCCCCGAACTCGCCAAAGTGTCGGCCGATCATTTCGGCATCGCGGTGATCGCTGCCGATGGCACCGAACATGTCGCCGGCGACGCCGATACGGCGTTTTCCATCCAGTCGGTCAGCAAGCTGTTTGCGCTGGTCGAAGCATTATCCAGCGGCGGCGACAGGGTCTGGGACAGAGTCGGCCGCGAGCCTTCGGGCAGCGCCTTCAACTCCATCGTCCAGCTTGAAGCCGAAGGTGGACGGCCGCGCAACCCGTTCATCAACGCCGGCGCCATCGCCGTCACCGATCTGATCGCCCGCGGCACCCGCGAAGGCATCGGCGACATATTGCGCCTCATCCGCAGCCTCGCCGGCGACGACAGCATCGCCGTCGATGGCGCCGTCGCCTATTCCGAAGCCGCCACCGGCTTTCGCAACGCCGCGCTCGGCAATTATATGAAGGCGTTCGGCACCATCGACGGCCCGGTGGCCTCGACGCTCGATGTCTATTTCCACCAGTGCGCCATCGCCATGTCGTGCCGGCAACTGGCGCGCGCCGGGCGCTTTCTCGCCCATGGCGGCGTCGATCCGCGC
>JBMOFG010000495.1:0-1758 GCA_049314415.1 Polymorphobacter sp. | reverse complement strand
TCCGCCGTCGCTCTCGCCGCAACCGTCCTGTTCTGGTTATGAGTCCTGAGCCTAAGGTGTTATCCGAAATCCGCCGCGTGCTGCGGCCGGGCGGGCAGTTCCTGTTCCTTGAACATGTACTCAGCGAGGATGCCGGGGCGCGGCGCTGGCAAGGACGGATCAACCCGGTGCAAAAAGTCTTGGGAGTCGGCTGCAACCTTAATCGCGACAGCGCGGCCATGGTGCGTGCCGCAGGCTTCTCCCTGCCGCCGGTCGCGCAAGAGATCGAGCCCGCCTTTGGCGCAGTCGCGCGGTTGACCCCGCTTATTGCGGGCGTTGCGGTGCGGTCGGAATAGCCAGGGGCGGCACGCCAAGTGTCGGATCGGCAGGTTGGGTGTCGGCAGTTGGGGAGGTGGCCGGCAGGCTGTCGCTACCGTCATCCTCTGGCACATAGGGCGGGTTGCCGTCCCAGATCTGGTCGCGACGACGCTGCAGATAGGCAGACTTGATCAGCGTATATTCGTCAAGGCTGTCGGCGAGCATGGCATCGGCACCCTGTTCGCTCACCCGGTTGCGCAGATTGACGATGCGCAGCGAAATCTGCCCGGCGCGCCAGAAAATACTAGGGTTGGCGGCGACTTCGCGGGCAATGTCGGATGGGTGAACGACAAAATCGAACCCGAGGCCGAAACTGTCGCGCAGCGTCGATGGTCCAAAAAGTGGCAGCATGACATAAGGGCCCGATTCGAAGCCCCAGGTCGCAAAGGTCTGGCCCCAGTCTTCGGGTTCTTCGGGTCGACCGAGCTCGGTGGCATTGTCGGCAAGCCCGCCAACACCGATCGTCGCGTTGATCATGAAGCGGTCGACCGAGCGAAAAGCCTGTTTGATCTTGCCCTGCAACAGCGCGTTGAAGAAATTCAGCGGCTCGTTATAACTGCTGTAGACGTTGGTGATGCCGTGGCGCGCAGCGGTTGGCACAGCGCTGCGATATACTCTTGCAGCGGGCTGCAGCGCAACGCTGTCGAGCTTCTTGTTGAAGGCGTATATGCTGCGGTTGGATTTTTCCCAACGGTCGGCTTCTGCGACGGCCATACCGCCAGCGCGCGGCGTAGTGCAACCGGCGAGCGATAGAAGCGAGAAGGCAAGGAGAGCCAGGTGGCGGTCGGGCTTTGCGCCCGGATCGAAAACACGCATGGTACACCTTCTTTCAGCTTTTCGCGTCGCATAACGGCGTGGCTCCGGCAAGCTGCAATCGCGGATGACCGCCCGTAAGCGAAGCTATGCTGCACGCCGCTTGACACATATAAAGATATCTTTATATCCTGCTGATGATGGATGTGTTGCTGACAATTTTTCGCGGCCTTGCCGACCCCAGCCGGGTCCGCATTCTGTTGCTTGTGCGGCGCATGGAGCTTTCGGTGGGTGAAATCGCCGCCGTACTCGGGCAAAGCCAGCCACGCGTGTCGCGGCATATTCGTATTCTTGCCGATGCCGGTCTGGTGCGCCGGGTCAAGGAAGGCGCCTGGGTCTTCGTGCGTTTGGGCAAGAGGGCGTTGACCGTGCCGGTGCTTGCCGCGATCGATGCGCTTGACCCGCATGCTGGAGCCGACGATCAGGCGCTGCTCGCTGCAGTACGGGCGGAACGCGCCGTCGCGGCCGACGCCTGGTTCGCCGCCCATGCCCAGGATTGGGACCGGGAACGCGCGCTGCACATCGCCGAATCCGCTGTCGAGGCGGCGATCGTCGCGGCGCTGCTACCTGATGCCGACCGATCTCTGG
>JBMOFG010000494.1:0-1760 GCA_049314415.1 Polymorphobacter sp. | reverse complement strand
AGGCTCGGCGGCTGCGTTCGATGCCGTCTATGCCCAGTATCGCCTGGCACCCGAAGTGACGCGCAAGCGCATGTATCTGGAAACCATGGAAAGTGTACTTTCCAAGGTAGACAAAACCGTTATCGAACCAGGAAATGTGCAGGCCTATCTGCCGCTGCCCGAGATCACCAAGCGCGCCCGCGCTGCCGATCCGACGACGGCTGCAGCCAATTCCACAAATGCGGCGGGGAACTGAGCCATGATCCTGCGCAATCCAATCCCTCTCGCGGTGGCCCTGTTCACCATCGTCGTCGTCGCCATGGCGACGCTCTATACGGTTCCTGAAACCAAGCAGGCGGTAGTGTTGCGGCTCGGCAAGCCGGAACGCATCGTCAACGCCTATAATGCCAAGGCGCCTTTCGGGACCTCGGGAGCCGGGCTGGTCGCCAAAGTGCCGTTCATCGAAAATGTCATCTTCGTCGACAAGCGCGTGCTCGATCTCGACATGGAGCAGCAGACAGTGCTGTCGACCGACCAGTTGCGGCTGGTCGTCGATGCATTTGCACGCTTCCGTATCACCGACCCGCTGCGCATGGTGCAGACGGTGGGCACCGAACAGAATGCAGCCGACGCCTTGAAGCGGATTCTCGCATCCAAGATGCGCAACGAACTCGGCAAGCAGCCGTTCGCTGCCCTGCTCAGCCCCGAACGCTCGGCATTGATGGAGGATATCCAACTGACGGTGAACCGCCAGGCCAAGCAATATGGCGCCGAAATCCTCGATGTCCGGATCAAACGCGCTGATCTGCCGAGCGGCACGCCGCTTGAATCGGCCTATCTGCGTATGCGCTCGGCACGTCAGCAGGAAGCCGCGACGATCCGCGCCCAAGGCCTGAAACAGGCGCAGCTTGTCCGCGCCGAAGCCGATGCCCAAGCCGCCAACACCTATGCCGGCAGCTTTGGCAAGGATCCGGAATTCTATGCTTTCTATCGTGCCATGCAGGCCTATCGGACGACCTTCAGCGATAACAGCTCAACGGTCATCTTGTCGCCGAACAACGAATTCCTGCGCGAGTTCGAAGGCCGGCGTACCAATCGATGACCGGGCAAGGCGATGATGACCCAAAAAATAAACTTTTCCGTTCATCGCCGGTTAGGCGAGGCGGCGGCAAAGTGAGTCGTACCATGCCGCCGGCCCGCCCTCTCCACGCTTCCTTGCCGCCAACACGGCTGGTGTTCCGCATCCCCTATCGCTCCGAAGCTTGAAAGGTTCGCCCGACCGTGCGCATTGCCCGCAGCCTGATCCCCGCTACCCTGATGTTCGCAGGCGCTTTTGCCGCCCTTGTGCCGGCACAAGCCCAAGCACCCGCCGCTACGGTGCAGCCAGCGCAGAATGCCACCCCGCCAGCGGTGCCGATCGCACCCCCGGGCGGCGCACCGCGCAGCTTCGCCGATCTGACGGCACGACTGGCCCCTGCAGTGGTCAATGTCTCGACGACGCAAAAAGTCGCGGTCGGCAAATTACGCGGCATCCCGCCGGGTTCGCCGCTCGAAGAATTGTTCCGGCGTTTTCAGGAACAGCAGGGTGAACAAGGCGAACCCGTCACCCGCGAGGCGACTTCCCTCGGTTCGGGCTTCATCATCGACCCGACTGGCTATATCGTCACCAATAATCACGTCATTTCGGCAGGCGAAGGCAAGGGCGATGCCGTTGTCGATACCATTACGGTGACGCTGTCCGACCGCCGCGAATATACCGCCAAAGTCATCGGCCGCGACCC
>JBMOFG010000493.1:0-1769 GCA_049314415.1 Polymorphobacter sp. | reverse complement strand
CCGGCAACGCTGTGACCGGTTCGGCTGTTGCCGAAACCGGCATCAAAAGGCATTAGGCGCGACTGTATGAGTGACGACAACAAACCCAAGCTCGGCATGCGAGCCCCCCTCGGCCTCAACAAGGCGGTCGAAGTCGGCAAGGTCAAGCAAAGCTTCAGCCATGGCCGCACCAAGCAGGTGGTCGTGGAAGTGAAGCGTGCGCGCGTGCTGCATCGCCCGGGTGATCCGGCACCGGTTGAAACGCCGCCGGCACCGCCGCCTGTCATCGAAACGCCTGTTGCGGCCCCGATAGTCCGGGCCCCGGAGCCCATGGTCGCTCCGACGCCGCCCCCGGTGCGGGCAGAGCCGGCGCCACTGCCGGTCGTCGAACGCGCCCCACCACTGCCACCGGCGCCGGGTTTCCGCCCGGTCGAGCGCGCCCCTGCTGCCAAGCCGCCCGAAGCCAAGATCGAAGCACCTGCAATGCCAGCGCCGGCCGCGGTATCGCCGCCCCCCGTCGCCGCGGCGCCCGCCGCTGAGCCGGCCGCGCCAGTTGCCAAGCCAAATGCTCCGGTCGCCCGCGCCGCCGCCCGGCCGGCCACGCGGGCTCCCGAGCCGCGCCGCGCCCCGCCGCGCGACAATCTGACTCCGCAGGAGCGGCTCGCGCTGTTGCTGCGCCAGGCCGAGGAAGACCGGCTGCGTGCTGCCGAGGAATCCCGTATCCGCGAGGAAGCCGATAAGGCCGAAGCCGCCGGGATCGAGCGCCTGCGGCTGGAGGAAAAGCGACTGCGCGAGGAAGAACTCGCCACGCGTCCCGATGTGGTGGTTGCCGAAACGCCGATGTCGCTGGTCGAACTCGATGAGGAAGAAGAACGGCTGCGCGTCCGCGCCTTGCCGGGTCGCAAACCCGACCTTGCGGCCAAGCCGGCACGGCTACGCATGGGCGATGACCGCCGCCAGTCGGGCAAATTGACCGTCACCCGCGCGCTCGAATCGGATGATTCGGTGCGCACCCGTTCGCTGGCGGCGCTGCGCCGGTCACGCGAAAAGGAACGCGGCAAGCTGGGTTCGCAGGCCAAGCAGGTCAAGGACGTGACCGTGCCCGACCGCATCACCGTCGCCGAACTCGCGCACCGCATGGCGGAACGCACCCCCAATGTCGTGCGACTGCTCGCCCGCATGGGCATGCCGGCGGCCGCTGTCGATGAAATCGACCAGGACACCGCCGAACTGGTGCTCAACGAATTCGGCCACAACATCATCCGCGTGTCCGAGTCGGATATTGAAATCGGCATGGTCGGCGAAGCCGATGTCGACGATCATCTGCTGCCGCGCCCGGCAGTGGTGACGATCATGGGCCATGTCGATCACGGCAAGACCTCGCTGCTCGACGCGCTGCGCGGCACCAGCGTCGTGAAGGGTGAAGCCGGCGGCATTACTCAGCACATCGGCGCCTATCAGATCACGACAAAGTCGAAGGACAAGATCACCTTCCTCGACACGCCCGGCCATGAAGCCTTTACCCAAATGCGCGCGCGCGGTGCCTCGATCACCGATATCGTCGTGCTCGTTGTCGCCTGGGACGATGGCATCATGCCGCAGACCGTCGAGGCGATCCAGCACACCAAGGCGGCCGGCGTGCCGATGATCGTTGCCATCAACAAGATGGACAAGGCCGGCGCCAATGCTGAAAAAATCCGTACCGCGCTGCTGCAATATGACGTGCAGGTCGAAGCGATGGGCGGCGAAGTCCAGGATGTCGAAGTGTCGGCAACCCAGAAGACCGGGCT
>JBMOFG010000492.1:0-1773 GCA_049314415.1 Polymorphobacter sp. | reverse complement strand
CGGTCTTCTGGTAGCGGTCGTTTTGTGAATTGATTGGCGCAAATGCAGCAAGGTCGACGTCAGGGCCGCCCGTGCCATGCCAGCAGCGTCTTCATACGTGCCGCCGCCAGTTCCGGCTTTATCAGCAGGCCCGCCGCATCCGCCAGCTTGAACAGTTCGACGAAGTGCATCAGTGACCGCGCACTTTGCTGGCCGCCGATCATTACGAAGTGATCCTGATGGCCGTTGATCCAGGCCATGAACACCACGCCGGTTTTGTAATGCCATGTCGGCGCCTGGAAGATGTGGCGGGACAGCGGCACGGTCGGTTCAAGAATGCGGTGGAAGGCGGCGGTGTCACCTTGCGCGAGTTTTGCGAGCGCGGCGCCGGCTGCGGGCGCGATGGTGTCAAAGATACCCAGCAGCGCATCGCTGTGGCCGTGATTGGGTAAGGTGCCTGCGCCATCGCCGGCAATCAGCTCGGCGTAATTAAAATCGTCGCCGGTGTACATGCGCACGTTCGCGGGCAGGCGGCGGCGCATGGCGATTTCGATGTCCTTGTCGAGCAGTGACATCTTGATGCCGTCGACCTTGTCGGCATTCGCATTGATCACGTCCAGTGCGGTATTGATCGCGCCGGGCAATTCGAGGCTGCCCCAGTAACCTTCCAGCGCAGGATCGAACATGCCGCCCAGCCAGTGCAGGATCACCGGTTCACGAGCCTGGCGCAGCAGGCGGTCGTAAACCCTTTCGTAATCGGCGGGGCTGCGTGCGACGCGCACCAGTGCGCGGCTGGCCATCAGGATCAGTTTGCCTCCGGCGCGTTCGATCGCGGCCATCTGTTCCTCGTAAGCGCGGATCACGTCGTCCAGTGTTCTGGCGTCTTCGACGGCGAGCTGGTCAGTGCCGCAGCCTGACGCGAGCAGGGCGCCGGGCACATCGCGTGCGGCATAGGCGGCGCGTTGAATCAGTTCGAGCGAAGCGGGCCAGTCCATGCCCATGCCGCGCTGTGCGGTGTCCATCGCTTCGGCGACGCCGAAGCCGAGGCGCCACAGATATTGGCGGTAAGCCATCGTGGCGTCCCAGTCGACGGCCGTCTGCTGCCACGGATTGATCGCAGCACGCGGATCGGCGACAACGTGGGCGGCGGCGTAAGCGATACGGTTGAACGGCGCCTTGGCGGTTTCAAAGGCGCCGGGGCCGCGCAGTGTGTAGGGCATCATTGCGCCGCTGGCGTCAGGCAGCAGGATATTCATATCGCGATATTTTTATTCAGGAATTTTTTACGATATCTTCGCACGCGTGGCCCCAGTTGCCCAGTGTGTGCATCCGTTCTGTGTCGAGGATGCGTGCAGTGGCTTGCGGCAGGTCGTTGCCGTTCAAGGCTTGCGGTGCAATTGCAGCGATGCCCGCGCGGGTTTCGGGGTCGGCGATCGCGATGGTCAGCGCTTGCGGATCGGACCATACCGGTTTGCCATGTTCCATGCGCAGCCAGATGCGCTGGCTGCTGCGGTCGGCGAAATTGACGACGGGCAGGCGGCGTATGCACTCCGTAAGAAACTGGGTGTTGTTTTCCGGGGTCATTTCGGCGGCGCCGGGATACACCTCGCGCGGATTGCGCGCCTCCACATTGATCTTGCGATATCGCTCGATATCGAGCATGCCGCCGACATCGAGCACATGCATCTCGCCGTTCCAGCCGAAGGCGACAGTGCGCGGTGTCTCGCCGAGCGGAATGCTGTTGTCGAGGAATTCGTAATGCACCTTCTTATCGGCCGCCAGCGCCCAGGTAAA
>JBMOFG010000491.1:0-1774 GCA_049314415.1 Polymorphobacter sp. | reverse complement strand
ACAACAAATGGGCCTACAACATCATCAAGCAAGTCGGCAACTACGCCGAAAGCTTCGAACGCAACATCACACCGCTCGGTATCGAGCGCGGCGTGAACAACCTGTGGACCAAGGGCGGCCTGATGTACAGCCCGCCGATCCGCTAAGGTTGGGACCGGCTGTCGGCGCTCGGGAGTCCAACGCTCCCGGGCGCCGAATTGCCGAAACCCGTGGCCGATCCGAAGTTTGGCCCGGTTCTTGAATGTTAAAAAAGCGGTCGTTAGAGCCGCAAAGTCAGTAACCAGTCGCAATCCTTTTCCGGGCTGCGGCGAACAGAGGGGTGGAGCGATGGCCGGTCAATCGGCAGGCTCCGGTGGACGCAACGACGACAACGCAATGCGTTTTTCGTTGAGCGATCCAACGTTCCGGGCAATTTTCTGGCAGGTTGTGGTTGTCGGCATCGTCGGTTTTTGCGGCTGGTGGCTGATCTCCAACACGCTGACCAACCTTGCCACGCGCGGCTTCACGACGGGCTGGGCGTTCCTGTCGCGCGAGGCGGGTTTCGCGATCGGCGAGACGATGATCGAGTACGGCCCGCAAGACACCTATGGGCGCGCCGTCCTCGTCGGCATTCTCAACACGCTGCGCGTGGCCGTGATCGGCATCGTGCTGGCGACGATATTGGGCACGCTGATCGGCATCGGGCGCTTGTCAAAGAACGTTCTCGTGGCCGGCGTGTGTTCGACCTACGTCGAATTTATCCGCAATCTGCCGCTGCTGGTGCAGCTGTTTTTCTGGTGGGCGATGTTCCAGGACAGTCTGCCGGGACCCCGTCAGGCGATCGAGGCGTTGCCCGGCGTGTTCCTGTCGAACCGCGGCGTCAAGATCCCGGTGCCTGCCGAGCATTGGATTCATGCATGGATGGGCGTTGCCTTCCTCGCCGCCATCGTCGCTTCGTATTTCATGGCGCGCTGGGCGCGCGTGCGCCAGGCGGCAACGGGCGAGCAGTTTCCGGTTCTGCTGGCCACGATCGGCCTGCTCGCGGGCGGACCGCTCGTCGTATGGCTGATCGGCGGCGCTCCGGTGACGATGGATTGGCCGGTGCTGCGCGGTTTCAATTTCCAGGGCGGCCTTACGATGACGCCCGAATTCGCGGCGTTGCTGGTCGGGCTTGTCACCTACACGGCCGGCTTCATTGCCGAGATCTTGCGGGCGGGCATTCTCGCCGTGCCGAACGGCCAGACCGAAGCGGCCTCGGCGCTGGGCTTGCGCCGCGGGCCCATGCTGCAGCTTGTCATTCTGCCGCAGGCTTTGCGCGTGATCATTCCGCCGATGACGAGCCAGTTCCTCAATCTCACGAAAAACTCGTCGCTGGCGGTGGCGATCGGCTATCCCGACCTCGTGTCGATCGTCAACACGACCCTCAATCAGACCGGCCAGGCGATCGAAGGCATTGCGATGATCATGGCGGCTTACTTGACCGTGAGCCTGTCGATCTCCGTGCTGATGAACTGGTACAACAAACGCATCGCATTCAAGGAGCGCTAGGTCATGGCCAACGCAAATGCGGCTGCGATTGACGCTGCGGGCGGTATCGGCGAGTCCAAGCTCATGGCTTGGGTGCGCGCCAACCTGTTTTCGAGCTGGGCCAACACGGCGCTCACACTGGTCGTGTTCTACGTCGTCGCCAAAGCCGTGTTCTTCTTCGGCTCGTGGGGCATCTTCAACGCCGTCTGGATCGGCACCTCGGCTGAATGCCGGGCCGCCAAGGGCATTGGCGCTTGCTGGGCGCTGT
>JBMOFG010000490.1:0-1776 GCA_049314415.1 Polymorphobacter sp. | reverse complement strand
CGCTGCCGCCCCGACGCCCGCCGCTAGCAGCAGCCAGGGGGTCGACCAGCGCGCGCCGGTATTGCGCACCGGCAGCGGCGGCAGTGGCGCGCCTTCGGGGGCGGCGCCGGGAATCGGGTTGGCGGCGACCCACTGGCGCAGCAGGCGCGGCAGTTCGGACAATGCGCGGACATTTTCGACCAGCCGATCGGCGAGGATTGCCTCGGGGCCCATTTCGTCGCGCACCCAATCGCGGACATAGGGTTCGGCGACTTCCCACATGTTGACCTGTTGGTCGAGCGTCAGCGCGACGCCTTCGACCATCACCATGGTCTTTTGCAGCAGCAGCAGATGCGGCTGCACCGCCATGTCGAAGCTGCGGGTGATCGCGAACAGGCCGTCGAGCAGCTGGGTGATGTTGACGTCCTTGGCGCGCTTGCCGCGGATCGGTTCGCCGACCGCGCGCAGGGCGGTCGCAAAGGCACCGACATTGTGATGCGGCGGCACATAGCCGGCTTCGAAATGGATTTCGGCGACGCGGGCGTAGTTACCCGTCACCAGCCCGAACAGGATTTCGGCCAGATACATGCGGGCCCGGCGGTTGATGCGCCCCATGATGCCGAAATCGATCACTCCAAGCCGGGCACCATGGCCATCCTGCGGCGGGATGACGAACAGATTGCCCTGGTGCATGTCGGCGTGGAAAAAGCCCTTGGCGATTGCCTGTGCCAGAAAGCCATGGACGAGCACTTCGGCGAGCTTGCGGCGGTCGAAATCGAGCGCTGCCAGGGCCTGCTTGTCGCCCATTTTTATGCCGTCGATCCAGTCGATGACCAGCACGCGGCGCGACGAGCGCGCCCAGTCGATGCCGGGGATGACGAAATCGGGCTCGCCCTGCACGGTTTCGGCGAGTTCGGACGCGTTGGAGGCTTCGCGGCGTAGGTCGAGCTCGGCTTCGGTCCAGCCCTTGAAGGTGGCGATGACGGCGCGGGGCCGAAGCCGCGCGAATTCGCCGCCGAGCAGCTCGATATGGCCGGCAGCCCATTGATAGGTGTCGATTGCTTCGGCGAGCGTCGCCTCGATGCCGGGGCGCAGCATCTTGATGGCGACCTGACGGCCATCGGTGGTGACGCCGCGGTGCACCTGCGCCATCGAAGCCGCCCCGATGGCGACGGGGTCGATCGATTCGAAATGCAGTCGCCAGTCATTGCCGGTGAGGCTGGCGTTGAGCACGGCCTCCATCTCGGCAAAGGGCAGGGGCGGCAGCGAATCCTGCAGGCGGACGAGATCGGCGGTGGCTTCGGGTCCGATGAGGTCGGGGCGCGTCGCCAGCGCCTGGCCGAGCTTGACGGCAGCCGGGCCGACGGCGCCGAGGCCGGCGGCGAAATCGGGGGTCGTGGGCGCGCCGGTGCCGATGCGGGCGACGCGTGCGACGGCGCGGATGGCAAAGGGCGCCTTGGCGCTTTCGAACGGCCGCAGCGCGCCGTGGCGGGCGAGGCGCCGGCCCCAGACGAGCATGCGCCAGAGATGGGTGACGGTCGCGGTCATGCGGGCGGCTTAGATCTTCCAGCCGCTGTGGATGGCAACCGCGCCGCCCAGGATCGGGCGATATTTGACGTTGCTGAACCCCGCCTCGCCGATCATTCGCGCGAAATCGGGCATTTTCGGAAACCGCCGTATCGATTCGATGAGATAGCGGTACGAATCGCCATCCTTGGCGACCATCTCGCCGATGCGCGGCACCAGCTTTTCGGAGTAGATATCATAGGAAGCGCCGAAGCCCGGCCATTCGGTTGT
>JBMOFG010000489.1:0-1787 GCA_049314415.1 Polymorphobacter sp. | reverse complement strand
AGATCTTTATTATCGCCTCAACGTCGTCCCTGTCCGCTTGCCCTCCCTGTCCGAGCGCCGCGAGGATGTCGGCGAGCTCGTTCAATATTTCCTCACCCGCTATGCGGCCGAACGCCGAGTGACCACGCCGGTGATCAGCGAGGATGCCATGGCGGCGCTGCAGACCTATGACTGGCCGGGCAATGTCCGTCAGTTGCGCAATGTCGTCGAACGCACCCTCATCCTGGCGCCCGCCGATCGGGTCGACAGCATCGAGATCGACATGCTGCCCCCCGAAGTCACGGCCGAACCGGCGCGGCTCGTCCCCAGCCAGGCGGTGCGCTCGATCATGGGCACGCCGCTGCGCGAAGCCCGCGAAGCCTTTGAGCGCGAATATCTGCGCGCCCAGATCCGGCGTTTTTCGGGCAATATCTCCAAGACAGCGGTGTTCATCGGCATGGAGCGCTCGGCGCTGCACCGCAAGCTCAAGGCGCTCGGCCTTGCCGACGAACCCGGCGGCGATGACGAGGCCCCGGTCGATGCCGAAGCCTGAGCCGTTTGGCCCATTGAGAAGCGTGCTGCACATCACTATCTGTGCTCATACCGGTCAGCAACCGGGGGCGCTGACCCCGGGCAACGGGGCGGTCGCGGGCCGCCAGCAGCCCGCCAAGAACAGGAAAGCATGCAGCCATGGCTGAAAAACCGAGCAATCTTCAGGAAATGTTCCTCAACACGGTCCGCAAGACCAAGACTCCGGTGACCATGTTCCTCGTCAACGGTGTCAAGCTGCAGGGCATCATCACCTGGTTCGACAATTTTTCGGTGCTGCTGCGGCGCGATGGCCAGTCCCAGCTCGTCTACAAGCATGCGATTTCCACGATCATGCCCGCCGGGCCCATCCAGTTGTTCGATGCCGAGCGTATCGATGAAAGCGATTCTGATTGATCGATCAAGCACCCCCGCCCGCCGCCAGCGTCGGGATGGGATGGGATGATGGTCGCGGCGTGCGGTTCGGTGCGCCGGCCGTCGTCGTATTGCCGCTGCAGGAAACCAAGGGCGGCAAGCCCAGCATCCGTTCGCCCGAAGCCCGGCTTGCCGAGGCCGAAGGGCTGGCGCGCGCCATAGCGCTGCATGTGATTCATGGTGAAGTCGTCAAGCTGCGCAAGACGAGCGCCAGCACCCTGTTCGGCAAGGGCCAGATCGAGCGCCTCGCCGCTGCCGTCGCCGCCCATGATGCCGAGCTTGTCGTCATCGATGGCCCGGTTTCGCCGATCCAGCAGCGCAACCTCGAAAAAGAGCTCAAGGCCAAGGTCATCGATCGCACCGGCCTCATCCTCGAAATTTTCGGTGAACGCGCCTCCACCCGCGAAGGCACGCTGCAGGTGGAACTTGCCCATCTGCAATATCAGGCGAGCCGCCTTGTGCGCTCCTGGACCCACCTTGAACGCCAGCGCGGCGGCTTCGGCTTCATGGGCGGCCCGGGTGAAAGCCAGATTGAAACCGACAGGCGGTTGATCCGCGACCGTATCGTCCGGCTCAAGGACGAGCTTGAAGACGTGCGCCGCACCCGGGGTCTGCACCGCCGCCAACGCCAAAAGGCGCCCTGGCCGGTCGTCGCGCTGGTCGGCTACACCAACGCCGGCAAATCGACGCTGTTCAACCGGCTGACGGGTGCCGAAGTCCGCGCCGAAGACCTGTTGTTTGCTACGCTCGATCCGACGATGCGCGCGATCCGGCTGCCCGGCCATGACAAGGTCGTGGTGTCCGACACGGTCGGCTTTGTTTCCGATCTGCCGACCCAGCTTGTC
>JBMOFG010000488.1:0-1788 GCA_049314415.1 Polymorphobacter sp. | reverse complement strand
AAGATCGGACCGTCGTTCCCACGGAATGACGAAACTCCATCGGGGTCTGGGGCCCAAGGCCCCAGCCGCCGGAGGCAATTCTGACCCCCATCGAAACATTTGCCGGCGGCGTAGCCGTCATCACCGGCGCCGGTTCGGGCATCGGCGCCGCGCTCGCCCGCCACGCTGCCGGGCTCGGCATGAAGGTAGTGCTCGCCGATGTCGATGCCGCCGCCATCACCGCGCTGGCGACCGAACTGGGGCCGGAAACGCTGGCCCTGCCCACCGATGTGCGAAATGCCGATGCAGTGATCTCGCTCGCTGCCGCTGTCCATGCCCGGTGGGGCGCCGTGCGATTGCTCGTCAATTGCGCCGGCATCGAGACGCTGGGCAACAGCTGGGACATTGCCCCGGCGCGCTGGCAGGCGACGCTCGACATCAACGTGATGGGCGCCATACATGGGGTACACGCCTTTGTGCCCGCCATGCTGGCGGCTGGCGAACCGGCGTTCATCGCCAATGTCGCCTCGGTCGGCGCCTTTGGCCAGATGCCGATGCAGTCCGCCTATATCACCTCGAAGCACGCGCTCCAGGCCTTTACCGAGACACTGGCGCTCGAAATCAGCCTGACCGGCAAGCCAATCCATGTCGCCTCGGTCATCCCCGGCGCGGTCGCCACCGCCATCTTCGATCGCGCCAATAAAGGCGATGCCGCCGCCGAGCGCCACCGCGCCATCATGCAGGCGATGCTCGCCGCCAGCATGGCCCCTGCGGACGCCGCGCGGATCATCTTCGCCGGGCTCGCGGCGCGCGACTTCTTCATCATCACCCACCCCGACGACGCCCGCGCCATCATTGCCGGGCGCATTGATTTCCTGTCGAAACTGGCGGCACCGGTGCTGCCCGACCAGTTGCGCGCCCTGCTGCACGGAGACTGATATGCCCTTCACCCTGCAACAATTGTCAGACCTTGAAGACATAAAACTGCTCAAGCACGCCTATTTCCGCTGCATCGACACGGCGAACGAGGCCGAACTCATCACCCTGTTCACCGATGACGTGACCATCGACCTGCGTGGCGGCGGCTATCGCGCCCAGTTGCAGGGCAAGCAGACCATGGTCGATTTCATCGCCAGTGCCTTCAATTCGGACATCATCGCCCAGCATCACGGCCATATGCCCGAAATTCGCTTCACCGGCCCCGATACGGCCGAAGGCACCTGGTACCTGGAAGACCGCTTCATCAACCCCGAACGGGCCACCGACACCATCGGTTCGGCGATCTATCGCGATCGCTATGTCCGCACCGATGCCGGCTGGCGCATCGCCCACAGCGAATATGACCGCGTCTACGAAGTCGTCATGCCAATCGACCCGAGACAAGAAGTGACCAGCCACCTGCTGGCCCGCACCGGCCGCAAATCGGAAGCGCGTGTCGATATCTCGAAATTCCTGACTTGGTATTGAGGTCGTCCCGCCTGTTTGGACAGTTTGGCGACGAAGTTTTGCTAATGTCGGATTTTGATTATGCTGCCAGTTGATAGTAGCTTCGATGGCGTGACCCTGTCCCGCAGAACACGTCCAGTTTAGGAGACATGTGCACGGATGGACTTGCCCCGATAACCGGTAGATCGTCAATAGCATACTCTGGCGCCTTCGCTGCGGCACGCCGTGGCGTGATGTGCCGTCCAAATATGGCTTCTAGAGCATTTTTCGATCAGTCTGGGTCATATCCGCAAGAGCTAAAGTAGTTGGTGGAATTGTAACGGTTTCGTGCCGGTCACCTATCTCACTATGCCACCTTGGCTT
>JBMOFG010000487.1:0-1803 GCA_049314415.1 Polymorphobacter sp. | reverse complement strand
GGTGGTATACATCAGCGCGATAAACGGTGCCGGCACCAGCGTTGCCAGCGAAGCGACCAGCACGCGGCCGGCGGGGTTGCGCTTCTTCATCCAGTCTGACACGGCGCCGGCAATGACGATGCCCAAAAAGCCGCCGGCAGCGCCCCAGCCGCCAATCAGCAGCGCGACGATTTCGGTGCTGCCATACCAGGGTAGCGGCACTCCGCTCGCGGCCATCGGGACCACGAAGGTGCGAATGGCATAGGGGGCTACCCAGAAGCTGAGCGAATAGCCAACGAACGAGATCGAGCCAAAGCCGATCAACGCCAGCACGAATGTTGGTGTGCCCCAGATCAGCGCATAGGTCGGCGGATCACGTTGTTTCAGGCTTTGCGCCCAGCTGGTGACGGCATAGCCGCCAAGGCACATGGCGACCCATTGCGGGACATCGCCGGTGATGGTGATGAGCAGTGTCGCGAGCGCCACAAAGCCGGCCGCCGCAGCGATATTGCGGCCCAGCACGGCGGTTCCGAACGGCGCAAGGTGAAACAGCGTCAGCGGCGGTATGACGCTTGAAATGTCCTGCCACAATTTGCTGCCGATGTTGGTGACGCGTGGCGGCTCTGGCAGTCCTTCGGCGCGCCCGCGGATCGGCTCTTTCAGCGTCGAGACCCAGAGCGACAGGGCCATGCCGGGAATGCCGACAGCGAGAAAGGCTGCCTGCCAGCCGACCAGCCCGAGCGGGCCGGCCGCCGGATAGGCATTGTTCCACGCCTTGACGACGACAGCGCCGATCAACAGCGACACTCCCCCGCCAATATAGAGCCCGGCCGAATAGATGGCCAGTGCCGTCGCCCGTTGTTCCCTTGGAAACCAGTCCGATAACATCGAAAAGGCGGAAGGGCTTGCCGATGCTTCACCAATGCCGACGCCGATGCGTGCCGCGCTCAACTGTCCAAAGCTGCCGGCCATGCCCGACAGCGCCGTCATTCCCGACCAGACGAACAGCCCGGCGCTAAGCAACCGCACCCGTACCCAATTGTCGGCGAGCCGCCCGAGCGGAATGCCAAACAGGGCGTAGAATACCGCAAAGGCTGTGCCGTACAGGAAGCCGAGATCGGCGTCCGACAGCTTGAGATCGCGCTTTATGTCTTCGGCGAGGATGGCGAGGATCTGGCGGTCGATGAAGTTGATGGCATAGACCAGTACCAGGACGAACAGCACATAGCGCGCATAGGCACCGCCCACCGGGGGCATCTTGTCATCGCCGGGTAAGTCGACCTGCGCCGCCAGCACCGCTGCCAATGGCTGATTTTCGGTGCTGTCAGGCTTGGCCGTGTCGTTTGCCATGCGTTGATCCCCATGCGCCTTAACCGGCATTTGATGTCCGGGGTAGCAGGGCCGGGGCAGGGATGAAAGCCGTGGCAGCGAAAGGAAAGCGCTGCCGCTGTTTTCAGCGGCTGGCGATCCGCCCTGTCGGCTCGGGCGGCGCGGTCTGGTCGGTGCTTACACCGATGCCGAGCGCGGCGGCGACGACGGCGACAGCCAGCAAGGGACGCCGATAGCGTCGGAACAGCCCGTGTACCCATGCTTTGAGGCGAATCAACAGATTGGCCATATTGGGATCGTAGGGGTTCATGGCTTGCGACCCGATCGGACTTGCTCAAGGCCCGGGTTGACCGCGATCATGATGGTCATGCCCCTCCGGCACAAACCGCCAATAACCGCATTGCCTCCGAGATTTTTCTTGATATAATATTTATTAATGGTTAACAACTATTATATCTAAAGCCGTGAGGGGATCAATCGCGCCGCTGGCCGGGC
>JBMOFG010000486.1:0-1805 GCA_049314415.1 Polymorphobacter sp. | reverse complement strand
GCCGGAGGCTTCTGAACACAGCCGCCGGAGGCTTCTGAACACAGCCGCCGGAGGCCTCGCTCGCGGATCAGCCCGTCCCCGCCGTCCGGGCTTTCGCTCAGGCGCGCGGTGCGCCGGGGTGTTCGCGCAGCGCCGGAACGGGCACGCCCTTGGCAGCCATGTCGTAGCGCTCGATCGATTCCACGATCAGCCGTTCGGCGGTGGCGCGATCCTGCCAGCCTTGGAACTTGACCCATTTGCCGGGCTCCAGATCCTTATAGTGCGAGAAGAAATGTTCGATCTGGTTGAGAAGAATGTCAGGCAAATCGGTGTATTCATTCACATCATTATAATAGGGATGCACCTTGTTGACGCTGACGCACAGCAATTTGGCATCACCGCCGGCATCATCTTCCATCATCATCACGCCGACGGGGCGCACGCGGCTGATGCAGCCCGGCACGAACGGCGTACGCGCCACGACGAGCGCGTCGATGGGGTCGCCATCATCGGCCAGCGTGTGCGGGATGAAGCCATAGTTGGTGGGATAACGC
Organism: Polymorphobacter sp.; assembly: GCA_049314415.1. Lineage (GTDB taxonomy): Bacteria > Pseudomonadota > Alphaproteobacteria > Sphingomonadales > Sphingomonadaceae > Sandarakinorhabdus. The sequence continues at coordinate 1,272 of JBMOFG010000486.1, read as the reverse complement.
ATGGCGGTGTGCAGGATGCGATCGACGAACAGCGCGCCCGACGCCTTATCGAGTTCATACTTCACCGGTTCGCCGCCGAGCGGACATTCGATAACGACATTGACGTCGTGCGGCGGGTTCACGCCGATTGGGATTTGATCGATCCGCATTTCATTCTCCTGTTGTGCGGCGCGGGGGGTAAGCGAGTGGCCGTGATTCGTCTATGGGGTCTATGGTCCCGGCGGTATTTGGCCACCGGGCTTTGCGGGAGTTTGGCCGATGGCCTGGATAGCCTTGATTGTCGGTGGGCTGTGCGAAATTGGTTTCACCACGTCGCTGCGGTTTGTCGACGGGTTCCGCAACCTGCCCTGGGTATTGGCCTTTCTCGTCGCGGTCACGTTGAGCATGGGGTTGCTCGAATATGCCGGGCGCAGCATCCCGCTTGGCACCGCCTATGCGGTTTGGGCGGGCATTGGCGCTGCGGGCACGGCAATCGTCGGCATCGCGCTGTTCGGTGAAAGCGCCAGCCTGCCACGGCTGCTGCTGCTCACCGGGCTGATTGGCTGCATAATCGGGTTGGAGCTGATCAAGGCTTAAGCTGCTGCCCTTAGGGCCGGGGCAGCAGCAGCCGGTCGAGCGCGCCATCCGGCCCGGTCTTTTCGAAGCGCGGATAGCGCAGCCCGCCAGCCCAGGCGAGATCGACGCTGCGCAGCCGGTCGCTGGTCTTGATGAGCAGGCGGATCGGCGTGGTGCCGCCCTTTGCGGCGGTGATTTCGGCCTTGAGCAGATCATCGCTGAAGGGCTTGTCATTCACCGCGACGACGGTGTCTCCGACGGTTATGCCGGCGGTAAAGGCGGCGCTGTCCCATACCACTTGTTCGACGGCGCCGGCGGCACCGATGACAAGACCGCCCGAATAGCTGAGATTGCTGTTCTTGCCGGAGCGCTGGCTGTCGGCAAAGGCCGGGGTTGGGGTGTCGGTATAGACGAGTGTATAGCCCGATGCCGTAAAGCCGCCCAGCGGCGCGCCCTTGGCCTTTTCGGTCAGCCGCTGTTTGAGGAACCCTGACCATTCATGTGGGACGACGCCGTTCAGCGTGCGGACCAGCGTGTCGAAATCATAGGGAAGTTCGCCCCAGTCACCATCATTGACCCCGAAGAACGCCTGCGCGAAATCATCGAGCCCCTTGGCGCCGCTGGTCTTGCTGCGGATGATGCTGTCGGCTTCCAGCCAGACGAGCAAGCCTTCGTTGTAATAGTCCTCGCTGCGCTGCTCGCTGACCCAGGCCTTGG
>JBMOFG010000485.1:0-1806 GCA_049314415.1 Polymorphobacter sp. | reverse complement strand
CCGTTTTACCTGCCGGTGAGTTCGTCGCCCGGTTGAAGCGCGAATATGATGCCGCTCGAGCCCGGATCGCCGGTCCATCGGTCGCCATCAGAGCCGCGTGACGCGTTAATCGCCGCCGCACCGGGCGAGGCACTTGCGTCCGAACGTCAGCGTGGCTGGTGCGCGCCTATCCATGAAAGCGGCCATCGCCGTTGAAACCCTGGGCGCGACCATCCTGCGCGCGCGGGCATATGCGCTGATGCCTGCTCGGGATCCGGACAAAGCCTTGCCTTAGCGGCGCACGACGCGTTCGGCGTTCGCCGCTTCGGGGGCGGCGCGGCTCTTCACACCCAACGAGATGAGCAGCGACGACGAAACGAAAATCGACGAATAGGTGCCAACAACGATGCCAAGGACCATCGCTGCCGTGAAGCCGAAGATCACATCGGGCCCGAGCAACAGCATCGCCAGCAGCGCAGCGATCAGCGTCACCGAGGTCATCACGGTGCGCGGCAGCGTCTCATTGACCGACAGATCGATGATGGGTCCAATGTCCATAGTGCGGTATTTGCGCAAATTCTCGCGAATCCGGTCATCGATGACGACCTTGTCATTGAGCGAATAACCGATAATGGTCAGCACCGCGGCAACGACGTTGAGGTCGAATTCGAGCTGGGTCAGCGCGAAGAAACCAAGCGTCACGACAACATCATGGACCAGCGCCACAACCGTCGAAATCCCAAAAAACCATTCGAAGCGGAACCAGGTGAACAGCGCCACCGCCGCCATCGACAGCAGCACCGCCCAGATGCCGCTCTGGATCAGTTCGCCAGACACCTTGCCCGACACGCTTTCGACACGGCGAAAATTGACGTCGCCATAATTCCCCTTCAGGCCCGCCTGTACCTTGGCGACGACCTTTTGCACCGCGGCCTGATCGCCTTCGGGCAGCGGCAGGCGGATGAGGATGTTCTTCGGGTTGCCGAATTCCTGCAAGGCGGAGGTGCCAACACCCAGGCTGTCGACCTTGGCGCGCAGGGAATCGAGCGACGGCGGCGCCTTGAATTCGACTTCCATGGTCAGGCCGCCGATGAAATCGACGCCGAGGTTGAGGCCGCGCGTCGCCAACAAACCAATCGAGCCGATGGTAAGCAGCAGGGTCAGCGCAAAAGCGATGAAGCGGACGCGGACAAAGCCAATATTGGTATTGTCGGGGACAATCTTGAGCGGCATGGCGTTTTCCTAAATGCTCAAGCTGGCCGGGCGCGCTTTGGCGAGCCAGCGCGAAGCCATCAGCCGGACCACCGTCACCGCAGTGAACACCGATGTCGCGATGCCGATCGAGAGCACCACGGCAAAGCCTTTGATCGGGCCCGAGCCGAAGATGAACATGATGATGGCTACGATGATATTGAGGCTGTTGGCGTCCCAGATCGTCCGCGTCGCATCGCGGAAGCCGACTTCGACCGAGGGGATGACCCCCCTGCCCTTGCGCTGTTCTTCGCGGATGCGCTCGTTGATCAGGACGTTGGCGTCGACCGCGGCACCGATAGTCAGCACCATGCCGGCGATGCCCGGCAGCGTCAGCGTGAAGCCGCCGACCGACATGATGCCAAGGATAAGCAGCACGTTGATGACAAGCGCCGCCACGGCATAGAGCCCGAAGCGGCCATAGGTCGCAATCATAATGACCGACACCGCGAGCACCGCGACGATAGCGGCAAGTGCGCCAGCCTTGATCGAATCGGCGCCAAGATCGGGCCCGACGGTGCGTTCCTCGACAACCTTCAGTTCGACGGGCAGCTTGCCCGACCGCAACAGGATCGC
>JBMOFG010000484.1:0-1809 GCA_049314415.1 Polymorphobacter sp. | reverse complement strand
CGTGTTGCAGCTTTGCTCGACGTTGCCCAGGTTTCGGAAATCATCAAGGTCGTTTCGGCCGATACGTTCAAGCGTCCGATCTATGCCGGCAATGCGATCCAGACGGTGCAGTCGACCGACGCCAAGAAGGTGATCACCGTGCGCGGCGCCTCGTTTGCGGCGGCACCCGAAGGTGGTTCGGCCTCGGTCGAAGCCGTCTCCGGCGGCTCCAACCCCGGTGTGTCCTCGTTCGTCTCGGATGCGCTGTCATCATCGGAACGTCCGGAACTGACATCGGCCAAGATCGTCATTTCCGGCGGCCGTGCGCTCGGCTCGTCTGAAAAATTCCAGGAGATGATCCTGCCTGTTGCCGACAAGCTGGGTGCAGCGGTCGGTGCAAGCCGTGCGGCGGTCGATGCAGGGTATGCTCCGAACGACTGGCAGGTGGGCCAGACCGGCAAGGTCGTGGCGCCAGCGCTCTATATCGCGGTCGGCATTTCCGGCGCGATCCAGCATCTCGCCGGCATGAAGGACTCCAAGGTCATCGTCGCCATCAACAAGGACGAGGAAGCGCCGATCTTCCAGGTCGCGGACTACGGTCTCGTCGGCGATCTGTTCGAAATCCTGCCGGCGCTTGAAAAGGCGCTGTGAGATGACAGAACCCTTCGGTGCTCTTGCCGGTGTCAAGGTCATTGACCTGACGCAGATGCTGGCCGGGCCCTATTGCACCATGCTGCTTGCCGACCAGGGGGCAGACGTCATCAAGATCGAGCCGATCGAAGGCGATGCAACCCGGCATTTCGGGCCGTTTCGGGCGGATGATGCGGACCACTATTTCGGTGGTTATTTCCAGAGTACCAACCGCAACAAAAAGAGTGTCGCGCTCGATCTGAAATCGCCTGACGGTAAGGCGCTGTTTCTGCGGCTGGCCAAGGATGCGGATATCGTGGTCGAGAATTTTCGCGCCGGGGTGATGGACCGGCTCGGGATCGGGTACGAGACGCTGGCGCAGGCCAATCCGAAGCTGATCTATGCGGCGATCCGCGGGTTTGGCGATCCGCGCACCGGCGCAAGTCCATATGTCGACCGACCGGCTTTCGATGTGGTCGCCCAGGCCATGGGCGGCGCGATGGGCATTACCGGGCCGGATGCGGCGACACCGATGAAGATCGGGCCGGGCGTCGGCGATATCTTTCCGGCAGCACTGTCCGCCTTCGGCATCATGGCGGCGCTGCATCATGCAGGGCGCACGGGGCAGGGGCAGTTCGTCGATGTGGCGATGTATGACGGCATCCTCGCCATGTGCGAGCGGATCGTCTACCAATATTCCTATGTCGGCAAATCGCCTGTGCCGGAAGGCAACCAGCATCCGATACTCTGCCCGTTCGGCACCTTTCCGGCCAGGGACGGGCAGGTGACGATCGGCTGCCCGCGCGACAGTTTCTGGCGCGAACTAGCAACCGCAATGGGCCGGCCCAAGCTCGGCACCGATCCCCGCTTCGCCAACAACAATCTGCGGCTGGCGCATTCCTCGGAAACGGTGGCGCTTGTCGAGGCCTGGACATCCGTCCGCACCAAGGCTGAGATTTCACTCGCGCTGGATGGCAAGGTGCCGTTCGGCCCGGTCCATACGGCCGCCGATATCTATGCTGACCCGCATATCGCGGTGCGCAACATGCTGGTCGAGGTGGAGCATCCAGGCACCGCAACGCCGGTGACGATTGCATCGACGCCGGTGCGGATGACCGCGACGCCGGGCGGTGTGTTTCGCCGCGCGCCGCTGGTCGGGGAAGATACGTTTGACGTGCTGTCCGATCTCGGGCTCTCTGT
>JBMOFG010000483.1:0-1813 GCA_049314415.1 Polymorphobacter sp. | reverse complement strand
CGCCAGCCCGGCGCCAACCCGACCGACGCCGACCGGCTCGCGCCCTTGCGGCTAAGCCACCCGGCTTATGTGATCTATACCTCCGGGTCCACCGGCCGGCCCAAGGGCGTGGTGGTCGAGCATCGTTCGGTGTCCGACTACCTGGCCTGGACCGCCAGCGCCCACCCCGCCGCCCGTGGCATGGCGCTACTGCATTCTCCGCTGTCGTTCGACTTGACCGTGACCGCCTTGTGGACGCCGCTGGTGGCCGGCGGCTGCGTCCGCGTCGCCGCGCTGGAAGACGCCCCGGCCCCCGGCCTGCCGCCGCACCGCTTCCTTAAGGCCACGCCCAGCCATCTGCCGCTGTTGGTCGCGTTGTCCGGCGAGCTGGAGTTTGCGCCCGATGCCGAATTGATCGAGCGGATCAACGATCAGTATATCGGTGCGGAAACGCTGATGGATGGCGGGGTGCTGACGCTGGGTGCGCGCAATGTCATCGACTGCGATGTGGCCGAGTTTGAATATAATTTCCTCGAATATAAAATTAAAACCGGCGCTAACCTGCCGCTGCGCGCGGTGGCGGCGGTGCCCAAGGCGCGTGCGATCATGCAGCAGATCGCCAAGGATTACCATTTTGGCCGCTTCCATTTCAGCGAATATGATCCGGTCTATCACCCGCGCGCCACCTCGCACCCGATGCGCACCACGGTGAGCCTGTGGCGGGCGCATATCGGCGAAGACACCGCTCACCCCACCTGGTCGAACATTACCGGTAATGATCTGATCCGCAACCACGCCACCAGCGGCAATAGCCTGCGCGTGCTGGAAGCGGGGATGCTGTTTCTGGCGCCGCGCCCCACCTCCTATAACCGCTTTGATGCGCGCAACCCCGCTGCACCCTTATATTTTTATGTGAAAAACCGCGATTTCGTGCATGGCGAAACGGGCCGTGGCGTGCTGGGATTTGCTGGTGAGCGCGAAATGACCTACCGGATTGAAAACCGCATACCCTGTCAGGATACGCGCCCTGCGGTGGCGGCAGTGGTGACGTTGCTGTCGATGAGCGCGGGGTTGGAAGGTGCAATCACCTTCACGCAGGAAAAAGGCGATATGCCCATCGGTAAGGACGAGCTGGATCATTATGATGCGTCGCGGCCAATTCCCAAAAACCGCAAAGATGCGATGGCCAGCGGCAAACCCGGTTCGGGCAATGCCTGCTTCGGTGAAATGAAACGCGTGGTGGGCAAAGAGCTGACGAATGATTTTTATAAATGCTTCAGCAGCTTTCTGATGAAAATGGATGCGCATGATGAATTGCTGCGCACCGAGCATGAAGAACAGAAAACCAAAGACGTATCGGCTGCGCAGCGGCTGGATATGCAGCTGGCGGTGGCGCATCTGCGTCAACTGGCGATTCATGGCTACTCCAAGCGCGAAGAGGCCAAACCCGCCGTGAGAGTGGGCGCACCCGAAACGGTGATGCCGGATGCGGTGAAGGCGAAGCTTGATGCATCGCTGGAACGTTTCGCGCCATATATCGAGGATTACTATCAGATCTTCACCCGCCTGCGCGAAGATGTGTTTGAGCTGAATGAGTCGGAGCGCAAAGATGCGTTCCTGCTGCGCGATGTAGGTAACAAACGCGCGGGTCAGCTGGTGGCCTGTTTCGACCGCACATGGGATTACCTCTATGAGGAAGAACAGCTGGTGGGGTCGGCCAGCCGTCAGTTTAAGATGGACGATATGAGCCGTATCCAGCGCATCGTGCAATATGTGTGTCAGCTGGTGACCCAGCAGACCATGGGCGATCTGGTGCGCGAGCAGGACTGGCCGC
>JBMOFG010000482.1:0-1832 GCA_049314415.1 Polymorphobacter sp. | reverse complement strand
GAGGAATGGACCAAGGCAATGACCGGCGACAGCCATTTGTTCCGCACGCTCGTCGATCTCGACGACCCTCAGCACATGAAGCTGCGCCGCCTGACTCACAACTGGTTTCAGCCGGGCAACCTCAGGAAGATCGAGGCGGAAATCGCCGCCATCGCCAAGACCCATGTCGACCGCATGGCGGCGCTGGGCGGCGCATGCGACTTCGTCAACGAAGTGGCGCTCTGGTATCCGCTGCGCGTCATCATGAAGCTGCTCGGCATTCCCGAAAGCGATGAACCGATGATGCTGCAGATGACGCAGGAAATCTTCGGTCCGCAGGACCCCGACGTCGTCGCCCGCTCGCAACGCGTCACCCAAGGCACCCCGGCGCTGATGGGCGGCAAGAGCGGCGATGCCCAGGTCGATCTGCTCGCCACGGTACAGATGTTCTTCACCTATTTCCGCGAGGTCACCGCCGACCGCCGCGCCAACCCGCGTGACGATCTCGCCAGTGTCATCGCCAATGGCATGATAGACGGCGAACCAATCGACGAGCTTTCGGCGACAAGCTATTACGCCATCACCGCCACCGCCGGGCACGACACGACCAGCTCGAGTGCTGCCGGCGGGCTGTTGCAGCTGATCCGCAACCCCGACCAGTTGGCGCTGCTCAAGGCCGACATGTCGCTGGTGCCGGCGTTCATCGAGGAAACCATCCGCTGGGTGACCCCGGTCAAGCATTTCATGCGCACCGCCACTGAGGATTACCAAATCGGCGACAAGACCATCAAGGCCGGCGACGGGCTGTGCCTGTTCTACTGGTCGGGCAACCGCGACGAAGCCGTGTTCGACGGCGCCGACCGCTTCATCATCGATCGCACCAGCAATCCACAGACAGCGTTCGGCAACGGCGTCCACCTCTGCCTTGGGCTCCACCTCGCCCGCATGGAATTGCGCGCGCTCTACAACGAGCTGCTGCCGCGCCTCGACAGTATCGAACTCGCCGGCGAGCCGAAGAACAGCATCGCCAATTTCGTCTCGGGACTAAAGACCCTGCCGATCCGGTACAGCATGCGATGAAGACCGATCCGCGCCGGCTGCTCCTTGCATCCTACCCCTGGGTGCAGGCGATGGAGACGCGCTTTGCCGACATGGACGTCAACCGCCATCTCAACAATGTCGCCTTTTCGCGCTTTTTCGAAGAAACCCGCATCCGCTTCAACGGGACGCTGTTCGCCAATGCCAACGCCGACAGCGCGCCACGGCCGCGCTATCTCGTCGCGCATGTCGCCATCGATTATCTGGGCGAAGGCAGCTACCCTGAGCCGGTGACGATGGCCTATGCCATTGGCAGCATCGGCCGCACCAGCTTTCGCTCGCAAAAGGCGATGTTCCAGAACGGCCGCTGCATCGCTCTGTGCGATACCGTTCTGGTGCATCGCGGCGACGCCGGCCCGGCACCGCTGCCCGACGCGTTGCGGACCCGGCTTGAGGCTTTCGGGCTTAAAGGGTAAAGCGCGCGACCGCTTAGGAGAATCTCCCCATGACCGACACGCCTTCGACCCTGACCCTGACCTTCGATCACGGCACCGTCACCATCAAGCTGCGCCCGGACCTTGCCCCCGGCCATGTCGCGCGCATCGCCGAACTCGCCAATGAAGGTTTCTACGATGGCGTCGTCTTCCACCGCGTCATCCCCGGCTTCATGGCGCAGGGCGGTGACCCGACCGGCACCGGCATGGGCGGCAGCAAGAAACCCGACCTAAAGGCCGAATTCTCGGCCGAACCGCACGTCCGTGGTGTCTGCTCGATGGCGCGCTCGTCGAACCCGAACAGCGCCAACAGCCAGTTCT
>JBMOFG010000481.1:0-1834 GCA_049314415.1 Polymorphobacter sp. | reverse complement strand
TCGACCAGTCGACCGAAAGCGCCATTCTGGTCACCGGCATCAAGGTCATCGACCTGATCGCCCCATACGCCAAGGGCGGCAAGATCGGGCTCTTTGGCGGCGCCGGCGTCGGCAAGACTGTGCTCATCCAGGAACTGATCAACAATATCGCCAAAGGCCATGGCGGCACCTCGGTGTTCGCCGGCGTCGGTGAACGTACCCGCGAAGGCAATGATCTATATCACGAATTCCTCGAAGCTGGCGTTATCGCCAAGGACGAGAATGGCAACGCCACCTCGGCAGGCTCGAAGGTCGCGCTCGTGTTCGGCCAGATGAACGAACCCCCCGGCGCCCGCGCGCGCGTCGCCCTGTCGGGCCTGACCAACGCCGAATATTTCCGCGATGTCGAAGGCCAGGATGTGCTGTTCTTCGTCGACAACATCTTCCGCTTCACCCAGGCGGGTTCGGAAGTGTCGGCACTGCTCGGCCGTATCCCGTCGGCCGTGGGTTATCAGCCGACGCTGGCCACCGACATGGGCCAGCTCCAGGAACGCATCACCTCGACCAACAAGGGTTCGATCACCTCGGTGCAGGCGATCTATGTGCCCGCCGACGATTTGACCGATCCGGCACCGGCAACCTCGTTCGCTCACTTGGACGCGACGACGACGCTCAGCCGCTCGATCGCCGAACTCGGCATCTATCCGGCGGTCGATCCGCTCGATTCGACCAGCCGCGTTCTCGAACCGCGTACCGTCGGCGAAGAACATTACGCCGTCGCCCGCTCGGTTCAGGAAGTGCTGCAGAAGTACAAGTCGCTGCAGGACATCATCGCCATTCTCGGCATGGACGAGCTGAGCGAAGAAGATAAGCTCGTCGTGTCGCGCGCTCGCAAGATCCAGCGCTTCCTGTCGCAGCCTTTCCACGTTGCCGAAATCTTCACCGGCACGCCCGGCGTGTTCGTGAAGGTCGAAGACACGATCAAGGGCTTCAAGGCCATCGTCGCGGGTGAATATGATCACCTGCCCGAAGCCGCTTTCTACCTCGTCGGCACGATTGAAGACGCGGTTGCCAAGGCTGCCAAGCTGGCGGCCGAAGCGGCGTAAGCTATCTCTCTTCTCCCGCCGCCTGTGCGCTTGCGCACAGGCGGCGGGAGAAGGCGACTCGCGCGAGGCGCGGCGGGGTGAGGGGCCTCCTGCTGTCGCATCCAAGGAAACCCCTCACCCCGGGCCGCGCTTGGCGCGTCTCTCGCCCTCTCCCGCAAGGGGAGAGGGAAGCAAGGGCAGGACAGAATGGCCGACCTTCTCAATTTCGAACTCGTTTCGCCCGAACGGCTGCTGTCGTCGGCTAAGGTTGCCATGGTCGTCGTACCGGGCAGCGAGGGCGATTTCGGCGTGCTGCCCGGCCATGCGCCGATGATGAGCACGATCCGCCCCGGCATCATCGAGGTCTATACCACCGAAGGCACCACGCCGTCGGCGCGCTATGAAATCGAAGGTGGCTTTGCCGAAGTGACCCCCGAAGGCCTGACGATCCTCGCCGAAGCCGTTACCGCACTGTAAGCGATCGGGCGCTTACAGGCCGAGCGCGGCCACCACACAGGCCAGGAACAGCAACCAACCGGCACTGCGGTTGCTCCTGAACAGCAACAGAACCGCCTCTGGCCGCGTGTCGGACAGCCGCCACACCTGCCAGGCAAAGTGCAAAACCAGCGGCAGCAGTCCCGCCAGTACCAACAAATTGGGCCGCACAGCCCACAAAGCCGCTCCCCAGCACGCCAGCGCAACCCCGTAAAAGCCAGAGACCCCCGCTCGCGCCCGACTCCCCAGCGCCCGCGCCGATGATTTTTCTTTTT
>JBMOFG010000480.1:0-1839 GCA_049314415.1 Polymorphobacter sp. | reverse complement strand
CGGTGATGCCTGCCAGCCGCGCGGCACGGCTGCCATCGGCGAGAATCGCGAGCAATTGGCGCTGTACGCCGCGTGGGTTGCTGGCGCGCGCATGGCTGCGGGCGGCGAAGTCGGCAAAGGCATCCGCCGGCCGCGCCGGATCGGGAAAGGATGTCAGTTCGAGCACCCTGATGTCATGGGCAATGGCGTTGGCTTCGCTGCGTGGCGCCATCAACTGCCGGCGCAGCGCCGGCGAGGCACCGGGCAGGCCACGCGCGCCGCTTGTCGACATGATCGAGGTCAGGCTGAGCGTGCGTTCTGGCGCGGTGGCCGCGATAATTTGGGCAATCATGCCGCCCATCGACACGCCGACAACATGGGCGCGCGCAAGCCCAAGCGCATCGAGCAGGGCCAGTGCGTCATGCGCCATGTCGGTCAGCGAATAGGCTGGGTTGAGCCTGATCCCTAACATCTGCGCTGCAATGGCAACGGCGAGGTTGCGCACCGGGGCCGCGGCGAGATGTGTCGACAGCCCGACGTCACGATTATCGAAGCTGATGACGCGAAATCCCCGCGCTACCAGATCGGCGATGAGGTCGGGCGGCCAGGCAATGATCTGACGGCCCAGCCCCATGATGAGCAGGATGGCCGGTGCCGCCGGGTCACCGGCGTCTTCGAAGTACAGGTCGATGCCATTGGCGGCGATCTGTGGCATTCTTGTCTCCGCCTGGTCGATACGGGGGGGCCAGCCCCCCCAACCGGTTATTTCGCCTTTTCGGCCATCAGCTTGATGCCGATATAGCGCGGCGGGGCCACCCCGCGCTGGACCAGCATGAGTACCGTGTCGCGGCCAGCCTTGTGCGCCGTATCGACGGCGGCGGCGGCTTCCGCCGGGGTGGTCGTCGGCTTCTGGTTGATCTGCAGGATGATGTCACCGCGCTGCAACCCGTTGGTGGCGGCATCGCTTGATGGCGTGATGCCGGCAATGACGACACCCTTCACCGTGTCGGGGACCTTCAACTGTTGGCGCAATTGCGCTGTCAGTGGCTGCAATGTGATGCCAAGGCTGGCCTTGGTGGCTTCGGTGGCGGGCGACTTGCTGTCGCCGCTGTCATCCGTAGCATCGGGTGTGAGGCCGGCGCGGGCCTGCACGACGGCTTCTGATGGACGCTGGGCGATTGTTGCCGAAATCGTGCGGCGCTGGCCATCGCGGACAAGTTCGATCGGTACGCTCGATCCGATCGGCGTGTTGGCAACGACATAGGACAGCGTGTTGTCATAGGTGACATCGCTGCCGTTGATGCGCACGATCACGTCACCCTGCTTGATGCCTGCCTTGGCGGCGGGACCATTGGGTTCGACGCTGGCGACAATCTCGCCCTTGTCCTTGGGCAGCGCGAGCCCGGCGGCGATGTCGGTCGACAGCGGCTGGATGGCGACGCCGAGATAACCGCGCTTGACCGTGCCGGTAGCGCGCAGCTGGTCGACGACCGGCTTGGCAAGTTCAGCGGGGATCGAGAATCCCAAGCCGACATTGCCCCCGGTGGGTGAGAAAATCGCCGTGTTGATGCCGATCACATTGCCTTCGAGATCAAACAGCGGCCCGCCCGAATTGCCTTGGTTGATGCTGGCATCGGTCTGGATGTAGCGGTCATACTGGCCCGAACCGATGTTGCGATGCACTGCCGAAACGATGCCGGCGGTTACGGTGCCGCCAAGGCCGAAGGGGTTGCCGATGGCAATCGCCCAGTCGCCTACGCGTGCGCTCTTGCTGTCGCCGAACTTGACATAAGGCAGACCAGCTGACTCGATCTTGAGCAATGCCAGATCGGTCAACGGGTCGCGGCCGATGACTTTGGC
>JBMOFG010000479.1:0-1841 GCA_049314415.1 Polymorphobacter sp. | reverse complement strand
CAGCGCCGGCCTGCCAGACCTGCGCCTCGCCGAGGGTGAAGCGGCAGCGGCGGTGCAGGCGCTGCGCCAGTCGCGCGCGCTGCTTGATGCCGAAGCGGCGGGCATGGCGCGGCGTCAGACTGAACTGCAGGCCCTGGTCGCCACGGTGGCGCGCGATACGGCGCGTGAGGTCAGCCTCGCCGATGATGCCGCCGCCACCGCCGCCCGGCTCGATGCGGAAGCGGCAGCGCTGACGGCTCAGCTTGCGGCGTCGCAAGCTGCCCAGCCCGAGACCGCGGCGACGGTTGCCTCTGCGGTCAGTGCGGCCGCGGCAGCCGAAACCCGGCTTGGTGTCGCGCTCGACGGCCATGCCACTGCCGCCGCACAGGTCCACAGCGCCCAAAGCGCGGTTGAAGCCGCGATCGTCCGGCTGGCCCGCGCAGATGCCGAAGGCCGTGATTTGTCGGCGCGGCTGGCCCGGTTAGTGCCCGCTCCCGATACGGCCGCGCTAGCGGCGGCGGTCGACGCGGCGATTGGCGTACTGACGGCGGGCGAAACGGCGCTCACCACGGCAGAAGCAGCGCGCCCCGCTGCCGAAGCTGCGCATACCGAAGCCGCTGCCAGCCATGCCGCTTTCCGGGCCACACTCGCCAGCCTGAGCGCCGAAGCCGATGCGCTTGGTCGCCGGCTTGCCGCCGATCAGAGCAAGGGCCCTCGTATCGCCGACCTGATCGAAACCCATGCCGGTTATGAAGTTGCGCTGGCAGGAGCGCTGGGCGATGATCTCGATGCCGGCCCTGCCGACAGCGACGGTGTTCGGCGCTGGGGCAGGGTGGGGGCCAGGGATGATCCGGCGCTGCCACCGGGGGCCGAGCCGCTGATTGTACGGGTCAGCGCCCCCCCGGAACTGGCCCGGCGGTTGGCGCAGATCGGCGTTGTTGTCGCCGAGGCCGCGCCGGCGCTGGCGGCGCAGTTGTTGCCCGGGCAGCGGCTGGTGACGCTGGCCGGGGCGTTGTGGCGCTGGGATGGTTTTATAGACGCCGGCGGCCGGACCGATGCCGCGGCGGCGCGGATGCGCGCCCGCCGCCGTGCCGCCGAAGTCGCGCGTGAACGCGAACGCGCCGAAACCGATGCTACCGCCGCCGCCGCCGCGCTCGCTGCTGCGGTTGCCGAGGCGGGTCGCACCCACTATGATGAACGTGCCGCCCGTGGCGCGCGCGATGCCGCGGCGCGCGGGCTGGCCGAAGCGCGTGCCCGTCTTGCTGCCGCCGAAACCGCCGCAAGCCGGCGGGCCGGCGAGGAAGCCAGCCTGCAATCGGCCACCGCTCGTGCCGCTGCCGAACAGGAACGCCTGGGCGCCGATCTTGCCGCCGCCCGCGCCGCGGTGCCGGCAAGCGATGCGCTCGCGGGTTTGGCTGGTGAACTTGCCGTGGCGCGGACCACCGCCGAAACCGCCCGCGCTACCGTCGCCAGCGCCCGGGCCGCCGCCGATGCCCTGGCGCGCGAGATCGACGCGGCCAGCCGCCGCCTGGTCGCCATCGAGCAGGAACGCACCGGCTGGCATGCGCGCCGCAGTGCCAGCGCCGGGCAACAGGCCGAACTCTCGCGCCGGGCCGAAAGTGCGCGGGCCGAACAGGCCGAAATCGCCGGCCGCAACGCCGTGATCGCCGAACATGTCGCCACTATCGCCAGCCGCAGCGTCGCTGCCGCAGCCGCTCGCGCCGCCGCAGCGGATAGTCTCGCGCTCGCCGAAGCCGACTTGCAGCGGCTGAGCGGCCAGGCCCGCGCCGCCGATGAAGCGGTTGCGGCGGCGCGCGAGGCCCGCGCTACTGCGCGTGCCGAAGCGGAACATCAGGACGGCG
>JBMOFG010000478.1:0-1841 GCA_049314415.1 Polymorphobacter sp. | reverse complement strand
GCGGCGAAGCGGTCGGCGGCAGCCTCGATTATTTCCAGTGGACGACGATCCTGCGCACCGTGTCAGCGATGACCGCCTATCGCTGGGTGTATCGCGACAGCGTCAAGCCTTGGCTGGTTGCCGACCTGCTGATCCTTAATCGCCAGATCCCGCGCAGCCTCGCCTCCTGCTATGACGAGATCCTGCGGCAACTCGATCTGCTCGCCAGCGTCAGCGGCAAGCGTGGCCTGGCGCATCGCCTCGCATCGGCCGGCCATGCGCGTCTTTCGGGCACCGATATCGACACGATATTCGCCGATGGCCTGCACGAATTCCTGACGCAGTTCATCGTCGACAACAACAAGCTGGGCGAAGCCATCGCCGAACAATATCTTTTTTAGGTTTTTTGATGAACGACGGCACCAGCCCGCGCCCGCGCCCGGCCACCCATTCAGGACACTCTCGTTGGGTGGCCGGGCGGGAGCGCGGGCTGGTGCCGTTGCCGCGTAAACGGCCTTAAATCATGCGTATTAAGGTATACTATTCAACTGCTTACGACTATGCGCTACTCGCCAGCGATGTGGTCCAGCTGTTGCGGATGGAGCCTTGCAGCCATCATGACCAGCACATCGTAAACTGGCGGCTGGATACCGATACCGATGGCCATCTGCGCCGCGGCCATGACGTGTTCGGCAATGTCACCCACATGTTCTACGCCGATGCGCCGATCCGCCGTCTGGCGCTGCGTGTCACCGGTGAAGTCGATACCGGCGAAAGCCATGGCGTGCTGCGCGGTACCGCCGAACCCCTGCCAGCCAGCGTTTTTCTGCGCACCACGCCGCTCAGCACGCCCGATGCCGCCATCCAGGATTTCGCCCGCAGCCTGGTACGTGCCAACCCTATTGATACCTGCCACGCCATGCTGACTGCGCTGTATGAACGTATGAGCTTTGATGCCGATGTCACCCACAGCCATACCGATGCGGCGCATGCTTTCGGGCTGAAGGCCGGGGTCTGCCAGGATTATAGTCATATCTTTCTCGCTGCTGCGCGACTGCTGGGCATTCCGGCACGCTATGTCTCGGGCCATCTTGTGCGCGCCGACGGCCTTGTAACCCAACCCGCCGGCCATGCATGGGTCGAAGCCTGGGTGCCCGATCTCGGCTGGGTTGGGTTCGATCCAACCAACGGCATGTCGACAACCGCAGCCTATCTGCGCGTGGCGGTGGGGCTCGATTATCTCGATGCCGCCCCGGTCCGCGGCGCCCGGCGCGGCGGCGGCGCCGAAACCATGGTGGTCACCGTTACCGCCAGCGATGCCCATGCCGCACCGACAATACTTGCCGAAGCGCAGGCGCAAGTGCAATCTTGAGTGGCAGCGCACTAGAGCAGCTCAGCCCGCGCAAGGAGAACAGCCTGGTCATGACTTATTGTATTGGAATTCTGGTTCGTGAGGGTTTGGTCATGCTGGCCGACACGCGCACCAACGCGGGAGTCGACAATATTTCGACCTATCGCAAGCTGCGCGTGCTCGAAACCGGGCATGATCGGGTGCTGATCGTCACGTCGGCCGGCAGCCTGTCGGTGACGCAATCGGCGACCAGTCGCGTTGCGCTCGGTGTCATGATGCCCGACAGCGGCGAAAAGGAATTCATCGAGACTGCGCCAACGGTATTCCGCTGTGCCCAGATCATCGGCCAGGCACTCAGCGACGCACGCACCTCGATCGAACTGGTGGTCAAGGGCGAGCATGTCTCGACCGATGCTTCGCTGCTGTTCGGCGGCTCGATCGACGGGCGGCGGCCGCGGATGTTCCTTATCTATGGCGCCGGCAATTTCATCGAATGCCAGCAGGACACGCC
>JBMOFG010000477.1:0-1847 GCA_049314415.1 Polymorphobacter sp. | reverse complement strand
CGGTCAAGACCTGAGAGCTCAGACACCTATGAAACCTTGACCTTGCCACCGCGCGACCGGCCGCCCGGGCCATTGCTGTTACCTGCTGTTGTCATCGTCCTGCCGCCCATACGCCGTCGCGCGCCATCAAGGTGCGCAGGATTCCCTCGCGGATGCCGCGATCGGCAATGCGCACGCCACCGCCGGGCCAGCGCGACAGGATGGCATCGACAATCGCGCAACCCGCCGCAATCAGCTCCGCCCGGTCACTGCCGATACAGGGGAGCCGGGCCCGTTCCTGCGTGCTCTTGTGAGCGATCTCGCGGCACAGCGCGAGCAGCGCGCCGGCGTCGACCAGCGAACCATCGACGACGCGGCGGTCATAGGCCGGCAAGCCCATTACGACGCTGGCCAGCGTCGTAATGGTGCCCGATGTGCCGAGCAGCTGCACCGCGCCCGGTCCCTGCCCGACGCCGCGCGCCGCCAGCCGCGCTGCAAAACCATCAAGCAGGCTGGTGACTCTGGCGAGCATCCGGTCATAGGCCAACGCGCGTTCAGCGGCATCGCGCCATTGCGGCTCGGTTTCGGCGAGCGAGACCACGCCCCACGGCATCGAAATCCAGTCGATGATCTCGGGGTCGCCACCATTTGCACTGCCGGGCGCGACGAGCATCACCTCGGTCGAGCCGCCGCCGATATCGAAAACCAGCGCTGGCGGGCCATCAGCGGCGATCAGCATGTGGCAGCCCAGCACGGCAAGACGGGCCTCCTCGGCGGCGCTGATGACATCGAGCGCGATGCCGGTTTCAGCAAAGACCCGATCGACAAAGCGACTGCCATTGGCGGCGCGGCGGCAGGCCTCGGTGGCGACATTGCGCGTCAGTCGCACATCGCGACGCGACAGCTTGTCGGCACAGGAAGCGAGCGCGGCAACGGTACGGTCCATGGCGGCCTCGGACAACCGCCCCGATTCCATCAGGCCTTCGCCGAGACGGACGACGCGCGAATACGCATCGACAATGACAAAACCCTGCGGGCCCGGCCGAGCGATCAGCAGCCGGCAGTTGTTGGTGCCCAGATCGAGTGCGCCATAGGTTCGGCCGCGCCGTTCGGGCGGCAGCCGCGACACCGGCTGGCGCTGCGGCGCGCGCGGCGGACGCGGCGTGGACGTATCGGCATGCTGCTGCCCGACACCCGCGGCGCGCGGATCGGCACAGGGCGGATCGGCACAGGGCGGATCGTCTTTCCAGCCGGCATGCGCCGGATAGGGGCCGTTGCTTGCTCCACCAGCCGGAATGCGGCCGCGTTCGGCAGCGCCAGGGGGTTTCGTATCGGCTTGAGCCGACATGATCATCATTCCAATCGCATCACCAGCACCGCGAAACACGGCACCAGAACCTGACGGCAATGCTAGTCCGAGTTGCCCGGCTTGGCAAATTTTCGCCGCAGCCGCCGCATTGGAAAGGGATTTTCAGAATTGACTTCGCCGCGCCTTCTGCCTACTTGCGCCGCTCTGCTTGGCGCATGCCGGTGGTTGCTGCCCTGTCGTCTAATGGTAAGACAACGGACTCTGACTCCGTTTATCGAGGTTCGAATCCTCGCGGGGCATCCAAGGCGCAGCGCGGCCAAGCACAACGAAGCGATCTGCGCACCCCCGCAAGCCCGGCCGGCGAGGCGGCCGGCCGAACGCGTCCGACGCCAGCCGTGGCGCCTGCCCGCTTCCCTGCCCTGCAAAAAAATTCCGAAATCCGCCGCCATTTCCAGCGTTGCACCCCTATGCCAGGGTCGCTATTAATCCAGCCTTCCGTTATGGGGGGCAATAGCTCAGATGGGAGAGCGCAGCAATCGCACTGCTGAGGTCGGGAGT
Source organism: Polymorphobacter sp. (assembly GCA_049314415.1). Taxonomy (GTDB): domain Bacteria; phylum Pseudomonadota; class Alphaproteobacteria; order Sphingomonadales; family Sphingomonadaceae; genus Sandarakinorhabdus. The sequence continues at coordinate 1 of JBMOFG010000477.1, read as the reverse complement.
T
>JBMOFG010000476.1:0-1854 GCA_049314415.1 Polymorphobacter sp. | reverse complement strand
CGGGCAAGCGGTGGCGGCACAGGCCGATGGGCTGTTGCCGATAACCCAGACCGCGATGTTGATCCGCGATGAAGTGACCTATCACGAGTATGAAGGCGTCGCGACCGACCTTGAAGAGCGCGAGCGGCTGGTCGCCGATCTGGGGCCGACCAAGACGGCGATGATCCTGCGCAACCATGGCACGCTTGCGGTCGGCAAGACTGTCGGCGAATGTTTCGTCAGCCTCTATTTCCTCGAGCGCGCCTGCGAGGCGCAGGTAATGGCACTGTCGGCCGGGCCGGGGGGGCTTTATAACCCGCCGCAAGGCACGCCGGAAAAGGCCGCGGGGCAAGGCAAGGCGGGGCTGGGCATCGTCGCCAACATGCTCGCGTGGCCGGCGCTGCTGCGCAAGCTCGACCGCATCGATCCGAGCTTTCGGGACTGACCAGCGACCTTGCTGTTGGCGACGCCGGCGGGCTTGCCATTCTCAATCGCGCAGCTTGTCACCTGCCAGCGCGACGATGAAGATCCAAAACCAGCCGAACATCATCATCGATCCGCCGATCGGCGCCAGCGCTGCCACCCAGCGCGGCGCGCCAAGGGCGAGCGCATCGAGATCGCTGGCAAAAATCAGGCTGCCGAGGCTGACCGCCCAGGCGCCGGCGCGGACATGGCGCGTATCGCGCCAGGCGAGCAGCCCGAACACCGCGGCGACGTGCGGCAACTGGAACATCACTCCGGTCATGATCCAGTCACGCGCTTGCGGGTCTTTGATGCCATGCGTGGCAAAGGTGCCTAAGGTCAGCGCCAATATCGCATTTGCGGCGGCAAGGGCGGGAAGATAGCGAGATGTGATCATGCCGCCTTATGACCCGCGCCGACCCGGCCCGAAAGCCGAATAGAGAAATTTGCTGTCGGGTTGAATGATTTTTGATTGCGGCCGTATTTTTTCTGAACATCGTTCATGCCGCGTCAAGGTGCGAAGCGGCATAACGTTGGAGCGGGTGACAGCCGCTGCCGGATTTTGCCCCCTGTTGTCCGGCGGTGCCAAAATTGTCCCCGCTGCGTGACGAGCGCAAAAAGGCCCCTGCTCCATGCCCCCGGAGCAGGGGCCAATTGCATCTGGGAGGTTTTTCCGGCCAGACCGGGCTGCCGGCACAAAATCGGCCCGCCCGTAAGCCGCCGCCGGAACAGACATGACGGCCAGCGAGATTGGTCGAAAGACGCTTCGAGGCACGAATCCCGTCTGTGCCCCGTGACGAAGCGCGCATCTTCGCCTACACGGCGGTCATGACGCTGCGCATTGCCACCTGGAATATCAATTCGGTCCGTTTTCGGCTCGATATCGTCGAACGCTTCCTGCGCGACCATGCTCCCGATGTGTTGTGTCTGCAGGAAACCAAGGTTGTCGACGACGCCTTTCCCCACGACATGTTCGAAGCGCTGGGGTATCGCCACCGCCTGCTCAATGGCCAGAAGATGCATCACGGTGTCGCCACCCTGTCGCGGGTGCCGCTGACCGAGGATCGCCGGCACGACTGGCAGGACAATGGCGAGGCCCGCCATATTGGTGCGCGCCTGCCATCTGGCGTGCTGATCGAAAATGTCTATGTGCCCGCCGGTGGCGATGTGCCCGATCCGCTGCTCAACCCCAAATTCGCGCAGAAGCTGGCGTTCGTCGATCGCATGACCAATTGGTCCGCAAATCTGCGCGAATCGACCGTCATCGTCGGCGATTTCAACATTGCGCCGCTCGAAAGCGATGTGTGGAGCCACAAGGCGTTGTTGGATGTCGTCAGCCACACCCCCGTCGAGGTCGCCGCACTTGCAGCGCTCCAGCAGAGCCATGACTGGGTCGATCTTGGGCGTCATTTC
>JBMOFG010000475.1:0-1857 GCA_049314415.1 Polymorphobacter sp. | reverse complement strand
GAACGGCGCGACGATGGCGACGATCGGCATCATTCTTGGCCTGTTCCCCGTGCTTTGGGTGGGAATGTTCACCAGTGATCCCGAGACGCTGGCGGCGGCATCGGACTATTTTCACTGGGTCGGCCCGGCCTATGGCTTCTTCGGCGCGTGGATGAGCCTGTTTTTCTCTGCGCTTGCTGCCGGGCGGGTGGTCGGCATGCTGCTTGCCGGCGCGTCACGGCTGCTCGTCATCATGCTCGGTGGGCTGGTACTGGTACCGCTGGCAGCGCCCTTGTGGATGGTCTTCGCGCTGATCACGGTCGCCATGGCAAGCTATGGCAGCATGGCGATGCTGGTCATGGCGCGATCGAAGTGGGGCATGGAGTCGACCCCTCGCTGAGAGCGGGCTAAGATACGCCATGCTTGTCCTTGGTATCGAATCATCGTGCGATGAAACCGCCGTGGCGCTGGTCAGCGGTGATCGCTCCATCGCGGCACAGCGCATCGCATCGCAGGATGAAGCGCATCGCCCGTTTGGCGGTGTCGTTCCCGAACTGGCGGCACGCGCCCATGTCGACCGGTTGACGCCGATGGTGACAGCGGTGCTCGCCGAAGCCGGCACGACGTTTGGTGATGTCGATGCGGTGGCGGCAACGGCGGGGCCGGGGCTGATTGGCGGGGTGATGGTCGGGCTGATGACCGGCAAGGCGCTGGCTTTTGCGGCAGGCAAGCCACTGCTGGCGATCAACCATCTGGAAGGCCATGCGCTCAGCGCGCGCCTCGCCGATGCGTCGTTGCGGTTTCCGTATCTGTTGCTGCTGGTATCGGGCGGCCATTGCCAGTTGCTCGGGGTGCAAGGTGTTGGCCGTTACCGGCGGCTGGCGACAACGATCGACGATGCAATCGGGGAAGCGTTCGACAAGACCGCCAAGGTGCTGGGTTTGGGTTTCCCCGGCGGGCCGGCGGTGGAGCGAGCGGCGGTGCGGGGCAATGCGGGGCGCTTCGCGCTGCCACGGCCCTTGCTGGGCAGTGCCGAGCCGCATTTTTCGTTCGCTGGGCTGAAATCGGCAGTGCTGCGGCAGTGGCAAGCGCTGCCAGCGCCGGGTGATACCGAGCGCGACGACCTTGCCGCAGCGTTCCAGCGCGCCGCGACCGACTGCCTGGTCGACCGTACGGCGCGGGCGCTGGCGGTGTTTCCGCAGGCAACAGCACTGGTCGTGGCCGGCGGGGTCGCGTCGAACCAGCATATTCGCAGCGCGCTGGCGGCGCTGGCGGCGCGGCATGGCACGGCCTTTGTGGCGCCGCCCCTGTGGTTGTGCACCGACAATGCCGCGATGATCGCCTGGGCCGGGGTCGAACGGCTGGCCTTGCCGGCGGCAGAACGGGCAGCGCTCGGGCTGGTCGATGGTCTCGACGCCCCGGCGCGGCCGCGCTGGCCGCTCGATCCGGGGGCGGAACCGGTGCGCGGCGCGGGGGTCCGGGCGTGACCATTGGGGTGATTGGCGGCGGTGCCTGGGGCACAGCTTTGGCACAAGTGATGGCGCAGAGCGCCGATGTCTTGCTGTGGGCGCGCGAAACCGAGGTTGTTGCGGCGATAAATGCCACGCATTCGAACCCGGACTTCCTGCCCGGCGTGGCGCTTTCGCCGCGGGTCTGCGCGACGACTGACCTGCGTGCGCTTGTTGATTGCACGCCCTGGCTCGTGGTGGCCCCGGCGCAACATCTGCGCAGCGTTCTGGCGGCGACGGATCTGCGCAGTCGGCCACCGCTCGTGCTGTGTGCCAAGGGCATCGAGACGGGGTCATTACAGCTGATGGCCGAGGTGGTGGCGGATATAACCGACGCCCCGGTGGCGGTGCTGTCGGGGCCAACGTTCGC
>JBMOFG010000474.1:0-1858 GCA_049314415.1 Polymorphobacter sp. | reverse complement strand
CCGGCGCGAAACCGACGCCGCAATTGCCCATAACGACGGTGGTGACACCGTGCCAAGACGATGGTGCCATTTCCGAATCCCACGTCGCCTGGCCGTCATAATGTGTGTGGATGTCGACAAAGCCGGGGGTGACATGCAAGCCGGTCGCGTCGACTTCCTCGCGGCCCGGACCCAGCTTCGGCCCCGCAGCGGTTGCAACGGCGCTGATCCGCCCGCCATCGATGGCGATATCGCCGGTAAAGGCCGCAGCGCCGGTACCATCGACGATCGTGCCGTTGCGAATGACCATGTCGTGCATCTTTATCTCCATGTCCGATCTTGCCTCAGCCTAAATCGGGAATGCCCGAATGGCTAGAGTCGGGAGCAGACGACAACAGTTGCCGTCGCCGGGCGTTCCCGGCTCTGGCAATTCATCGGTTCACGACCTAGGGTCCGCGCTATCCTGCGCTTGAGGAGCCGGCGTGAGTCCGATTGTCTATGCCTTTCCGGTGTTCCTCGTCACGATGGGGGTAGAGGCGTTGGTCGCGCGGCGGCGCGGTCTGGCAATCTATGACGTGCCCGATGCAGTGACCAGTCTGCATACCGGCATGCTCAGCCAGATTGCCGGGGTGTTCGCCCGGCTGCTGACCTTTGCGCTGTATGTTGCCGTTTATGACCGTTTTGCCGCCGGGGCGTGGCCGACCGGCAATATCCTGCTCTGGGGGCTGGCGCTGCTGCTTTACGATTTCTGCTATTATTGGAACCACCGGCTCAACCATGAAGTCGGCGTGCTGTGGGCAGGCCATGTCGTCCATCACAATTCGGAATATTACAACCTGTCGACGGCGCTGCGGCAATCGTCGACGACTTGGGTGATCGGCTGGATATTCACCCTGCCGCTTGCCGTGCTCGGGGTACCGCCGGTGATGCTCGCGACGGTCGGGTTGATCGACTTGCTGTACCAATATTGGGTGCATACCCAACTCGTCGGCCGGATCGGCTGGTTTGAAAAAATCCTCGTGTCGCCGTCGAACCACCGCGTCCACCATGGCCAGAATGATTATTGCATCGACAAGAATTATGGCGGGATCCTGATTATCTGGGACCGGATGTTCGGCACCTATGCCGATGAACGCGCCGCCGAGCCGGTGGTCTTTGGGGTGAAAAAGCCACTGGCCAGCTTCAATCCGGTCTGGGCCAATCTGCATTATTGGGCGGAACTGGCCGCGGCGTCGTGGCGGGTGCCGGGCTGGCGCGCCAAATTGGGCGTCTGGCTGGCGCCGCCCGGTGGTTGGCCGGACGGGCCGCAGCAAGGCTTCGATGCGGCACGGTTCCGCAAGTTCGATCGGCATACGCCGGCGGCGTTGCGTTGGTATGTGCTCGGCCATTATGCCGTTATCAATTTGATGCTGGCACACTTCCTTGCCAGTCTCGACCGGCTCGGGATGGCGCAGCAGGTCGGTTATGCGGTGGTCATGACAGCGATGATGCTGGTGCTCGGCGGCCTTTTGGAGGGTCAGGCTTGGGCGCGGTCGGCGGAGGTGGTGCGGCTGGTGGCGCTGGCCGGGGCGACACTGCTGCCCGACTGGTTTGGCTTTGCGCCGCCGCCGGGGGCTCGCGCCGCGCTGGCCGCGGCGGCGCTGGCAAGCGCGCTGTGGCTGTTCCGCAAGCCGGCGCGGGTGGTGCAGACCGCATGAACGGCGCGGGGGCTTCCGACCTGGTGCTGGCGCTTGTGTGCGCCACGGTGATCCTGACCCAGCGCCGGGCGCGGCCGGGGGTAGCGTTGGCCGCCGGTTTTATTGGGCTGGCGGCGGGACTCGGCGTGCTGCGCTTTTCCGGATTGGTGGCAATGACCGGGCCGAACAAGTTCGCGTCGTTG
>JBMOFG010000473.1:0-1861 GCA_049314415.1 Polymorphobacter sp. | reverse complement strand
GAATCACGGGCACCACGCCGAGCGTCGCGAGCGCGCTGAACAGCCCGTCGGCGACGGCGCCGACCGTCGCCTCGATCGCGTCGTCGCGCGCACCGGGGTCGTTGAGCTCGACGTACGCGCGGCGCAGGCCGGCGATAGTATCGGCTAGCATTTCCATGTGGCGTTCGACACTCACTGTCAGGCCGAGGATGTCATAGCTGCGCGCAGCGACACATTCTTGCAGCCCGGCTGCATCTGTCGTCGGCGCGTTCCAGGTCTGCCAGCCGGCGCGACGAAAAAATTCTTCTACCAAAGCCGCGCCAAAGCCATGCTGCTCACCCGGGGCCGGCGCGAACAACGCGCGCCGTGCGCTCGCTTCCGATGGTGCTGACCAAGGCGAAAACACAGAAAGAGCCCGCAGGACTTCCTGCAAGCGCCACAGGCCCATTGTTACGTCGAAATAATCACAGGCATCGCTGTCCCACCACGCGCCAAGGCGCCGCGCCGCCGGAGCGAGAAGATCAAGATAGATGGTTTCCACAGGCACTCCGCCTGCCAGCAACGCGTCGACCCGATCGAGCAGGCCGCGCACTTCATCAGTCAATGCGGCGGCGGCGAATTGTTCGGCAGCGCCCGCCGGAACCGCTGCGCGGTTAACGGCAGGGTCGGTCAAATTGTCACTTTGTGGCGATCGCAGCCGCGGCAGGATTTCTGCTTCGATTACCCGTGCCAGCGCCTGCGGACTGTCTGCCGCCGGGGCCCTCATCGTAGAGCGCCAAGCCTTGTCCCAGCCCCGACTTGCGGCAATTCGCGCTTCGCTGACGATGTCGAAGATGCTCGTCATACAATCAAACCGGGCGAGCCGGTGTGCCAATACCGGCTGAGAGCCGGACAATGGTTTCGTTACCTGACATTGCCGACCTATTTCTCTCCCTGCCCGCGCCACTGAACCTGTGCACAGATGCGATGGCCGACACATCATTGGCGTAAAGTCAGGTTGACACAAGGGGGCTCGGTGTTAGGTTTCGGGGCTTGGGGAGATACCGGGTGAATTCGCGTTCAAGCGTTACCGAAAAGGCCTTGGCTGCACGGCCACTTTACACGCCCGAGGAGCGGGTGCGGCGCGACTCATCGCGCTGGACGCTCGTGCAGGGCATCCTTGCTCCTGTCCAATTCGTGATTTTCGGGATCAGTCTTTATCTCGTGCTCAATTACCTGCGCACGGGCGCATATCATGACGTCGCAATCTGGTCTGTCGTGGCAAAGACAATGGCTTTGTATACCATTATGATTACGGGAGCGATCTGGGAGAAGGTTGTTTTGGCAAGTATCTTTTTGCACACAGTTTTTTCTGGGAAGATGTGTTTTCGATGCTCGTCATCGCGCTGCACACCGCCTACCTCGTGGCGCTGTTCACGGGCAGCCTTACCGATCGGGAGTTGATGTTTCTCGCCCTGGCCGCCTATTTCACTTACGTAATCAACGCTGGCCAGTTCATCTGGAAACTGCGCATGGCGCGGCTTGAAGCACCGCCTGCCAAACCGGGCGCCGGCAATCAGGCAGTCGCCGCATGACCGTCGCAACCGCGTCCAGACCCGCCGACGCGCTGCCAATCCTGCGGGAACGTGGCCAACGTGAAGTTTTCTGCGGCCTTACCGGCATCATCTGGTTGCACCGCAAGGTTCAGGATGCGTTTTTCCTCGTCGTCGGCAGCCGCACCTGCGCGCACCTGCTGCAATCGGCGGCGGGCGTGATGATCTTTGCCGAGCCGCGCTTCGGCACCGCGATCATCGAGGAACGCGATCTCGCCGGCCTCGCCGATGCCAATGAAGAACTCGACAAGGTCGTCCGTCAGTTGCTGGCGCGTCGTCCCGAGATAAAG
>JBMOFG010000472.1:0-1865 GCA_049314415.1 Polymorphobacter sp. | reverse complement strand
TCAAGCTGCAGGTGAAAGCCGGCAGTGCCAACCCGTCGCCGCCAATCGGCCCGGCGCTCGGTCAGCGCGGCGTCAACATCATGGAATTCTGCAAGGCGTTCAACGCCAAGACCGAATCGCTGGTGAAGGGCACCCCGATCCCGACCGTCATCACCGTCTATGCCGATCGTTCGTTCAGCTTCATCACCAAGACGCCGCCAGCATCGTTCCTGATCAAGGAAGCCGCTGGCCTTAAGTCGGGCGGCACGACCCCCGGCAAGGGTGCACCGGCCGGCAAGATCACCACGACCCAGCTAAAGGCGATCGCTGAAACCAAGATGCCCGACCTCAACGCCAACTCGATCGAGATGGCGATGAAGACGATTGAAGGCAGCGCCCGCGCAATGGGCCTCGAAGTGGTGGAGGGCTGAGATCATGGCACAGTCAAAGAAGGCAAAGGCACTCGCCGCCGCCGTCAATTCCGAAACGCTTTATGATCTCGATCAGGCGCTGGCGATGGTGAAGGCCAATGCCACGTCGAAGTTCGACGAGACCATCGAAGTCGCCATCAACCTCAATGTCGATCCGCGCCACGCCGACCAGATGGTCCGCGGCGTCGTGACCCTGCCCAAGGGCACCGGCAAGGATGTCCGCGTCGGTGTGTTCGCTCGTGGCCCCAAGGCCGATGAAGCCCGCGCTGCTGGTGCCGATGTTGTTGGCGCCGAAGACCTGCTCGAAATCGTCCAAGGCGGCACCATCGATTTCGATCGCTGCATCGCCACCCCGGACATGATGGGTCTCGTCGGCCGTCTCGGCAAGATCCTTGGCCCCAAGGGCATGATGCCGAACCCCAAGCTCGGTACCGTGACCATGAACGTCGGTGAAGCCGTGAAAGCAGCCAAGGGCGGCCAGATCGAATATCGCGTCGAAAAGGCCGGGATCATCCATGGCCGTCTCGGCAAGGCGAGCTTCAGCCAGGACGATCTGCGCGCCAATTTCGACGCACTGCTCGATGCCGTGGTCAAGGCCAAGCCGTCGGGTGCTAAGGGTAAGTACCTCCAGAAGGTCGCACTCAGTTCGACGATGGGCGCCGGTGTTCGCGTCGACACCACGACGGTCGGCCACAACATCTGATGCGTTGCAGCGCCGGGTTGCCTTTTGGCGCCCGGTGCTGTAGGCGCGCCCCAACCTCTCGTTCTGGTTGGCGCTGATTGCAGCGCCAGCCGGAATGGAAACCGTCCGAGATTGCAGGTGTCGTTGCTCGCAAGAGTGGTGACTTAAGCATATGGCCTGCATGAGACGGGGATAGTTTTTACCGGCGGCATCTGATGCGCCGGGCTTGTGGTCGCGGCTAGGTTCGCGGTGACGGGTGACGATCCCTCGGACGGGCCGACGGCCCGGACTTCCAACAGTTCTGGCTCCAGGCTCACCCGCTGCCGCATCCGCGGTATCGGAACCCGTTGCGGTCGCGTGCGACCGGAACTTTAGCAAGGAGAGAGCATGGATCGCGCTCAAAAATCCGAGCTGATCACTGGTCTTGCGCAGACCTTGTCCGAAACGTCCGTCATTGTGGTCGCCCGCAATCATGGTCTGACGGTGGCCCAGGTCACCGACCTTCGGAACAAGATGCGGCAGGCCGGCGCCAGCTTCAAGGTGACCAAGAATCGCCTTGCGCGCATCGCGCTCGAAGGCACCCCCTATCAGCCGATCGGCGACATGCTGACCGGCCCTACCGGCTTTGCCACGTCGACCGATCCGGTCGCTGCGGCCAAGGTGGCGGTGGCTTTCGCCAAGACGACCGACAAGTTCGAGATCGTTGGCGGCGCGATGGGGAGCACGCTTCTCGACGTGAATGGCGTCAAGGCTCTGGCCGAACTGCCGTCGCT
>JBMOFG010000471.1:0-1869 GCA_049314415.1 Polymorphobacter sp. | reverse complement strand
CCTGCACCGCCGCAAGCAGGTTGAGCGGCAGGCCCTGGCCGCCGCTGGCGACATTGGTCAGCGACGAGATATCGGCCTCACCCGGCACTGCCTTGTTGAGCAGGTCCCACAGCATCGTCGGCACTGCCGACAACATGGTCACCTTTTCGGCCGCGATCAGCCGCAACGCTTCGGCCACGTCCCAGCGCCGCATGATCACGATCTTGCCGCCGATCAGCAGCTGCGACAGCAGGCCCGCACCAAGCCCCGAGATATGGAACAAGGGAAACACCAGCAGCGACGTCGGCTGCGGCCGGCCGGCCATCACCTGATCGGGCGTGATGCCATATTGCTGCGCGATGTTGCGCACCACCATCGCACCCGACAGTTGCACGCACATCAGCCCGGTAACGAGGTTGCGGTGCGTCAGGACAGCGCCCTTGCTGCGCCCGGTGGTGCCCGAGGTGAACAGGATGGCGCAAGGATCATCGGGCTGCGCCGGCGGCGCGAGCCGGGTGAAGCTGCCCGCCGTGGCGAAGGCGTCGCTGAACAGGATCCGCCCGGCATAGCCCGCGTCCTGCAACGCTGCGCCGCGCGCCGCATCGGCGAGCACCAGCGCCACGTCGGTATCCTCGATCGCGGCGCGCATTTCCTCCCCGGCGTTGCGGCTGTTGACCAGCACCGCCACGGCGCCGCTGTGCATGACCGCCAGCACCGCGATGATCCAGGCGGTACCGTTGCGCATGGCGATCGCCACCCGGTCACCCGGGCCGACACCCAGTTGCGCCGCCAGCGCATCGCGGCGAGCGAAGGTCTCGGCAAAACTCAGCCGCGTATCGCCTTCGACAAGAAAAGTCGCATCGCCATGGCGGCGCGCGGTTTCGATAAGCGTGTCGAGATCATCGAGCGCCGCGGCAAAGCGCCGGCCGCGCGCATCGGCGACAATCTCGAACGGCGCGCCGGGCGCGGTCAGTTCAGCCAGGACCGGATCGGCCACCGCCACCTCAGTATACCGCCGCCGGATTGGGCTCGCGCGGCGATCCGAGCATCTCACGGTGCGACGGCGGCTGCTTGCCGCGATCATCAAGGCCATAGCGGTGCGCGATTTCGGCGCCGATCAGCGTCTGGCCCGAAATCTCGTCACCCTTGGGGTCGCTGGCGATGGCGTACAGGATATGGCCGGTAAATTCCGGATTTTCCGCCATTTCCATGAAGCCGGTATATTGTTCCGGGGCGGTCTTTGCCGCGATCAGCGCGCGCTCGGTCAGCAGTGGCCCCATCCAGATCGACACGCTGCGCACCCCGGTGCCGCGCAGGTCATGCTCCATGTCATGAGCGAATTTGTCGATCCCGGCCTTTTGGGCGCCATAGGCCGGCCCGTGCATATAGCAGCTGCCGCCGAATGATGATCCAAAGGCGATCAGGCCCGAACCCTGCTTCACCATCATCTGCGCGGCGTGCCACGACGCGACATAGGCGGATCGCAATCCGACATCGAGGATATTGACCGCGGCCAGCTCCTTTTCCCAGAACGGCTTCTTCTCGATCAGCTGGTGATGGATATAGGTGGCATTGTTGACCAGAATATCGAGCCGGCCCTGCTCGGCCGCGATCTGCGCGAACAGCGCCGCCACCTGGGCATCGTCACCATGATCGCAGACCACCGCGACGCCCTTGCCACCCGCTGCGGTTACTGCTGCTGCGGTTTCGGCGACTGTGCCCGGCAGCACCGTACCGTCCCAGCCAAAGGCATCGCCCGGGGTCAGGGTGCGACCCGTGACATAAACGGTCATGCCCTTTTCACCCAGCCCGATGGCAATGCCGCGCCCGGCGCCGCGGCTAGCGCCGGTGACGAGTGCAATCTTGGGCTCAGACATGACATTCTCCCCA
>JBMOFG010000470.1:0-1872 GCA_049314415.1 Polymorphobacter sp. | reverse complement strand
GATCGCCTCGGGCAAATCGGCGAAGAGCTTCTTCATCTCCTCGGCGGATTTAAGCCGGTGCTCGCGGTTCGATTTGCGACGTTCCTCGGCCTCGACATAGGCGCTGTCGGCGATGCAGAGCAGCGCGTCATGGGCGATATGGACGCGTTCATCGAGGAACTTAACCGGATTGGTGGCGACGATCGGCAGGTCGCGCGCCTGGGCCAGCCGCAACAGCCCGGCTTCGCTGCGCTGTTCGACGGGGTCATTGGCCCGGGCAATCTCGACATAGAGCCGGCCCGGGAACAGGTGCAGCAACGCGTCGGCATAATCCTCGGCCGCCTGGCCTTCGGCGAGCAACCGCGCCAGCGCGCCATCGGCGCCGCCGGTCAGGCAGATAAGGCCATCGGTTCGCCCCTCGAAATCCGCCAGGCGCACATGGGGATCGTCGGCAGGCTCCACGCCGAGATGCGCCTGGCTGACCAGCGCGATGAGATTGCCATAGCCGGCGGCATTCTGGGCAAACAGCACCAGCGCATCATAGAGCGGCCGCGTCAGCGCGGTGCGCGAGCCCGGCCGCTCGACGGCAACCAGCGCGCCGATGATCGGCTGCACCCCGGCTTCCTTGGCCGCATAGGAAAAATCCATCGCGGCAAACATGTTGCCGCGATCGGCGAGCCCGGCCGCCGGAAAGCCGCCGCGCCGGCAATGCTTGGCCAGATCCTCGGGCTGGATGGCGCCTTCGAGCATCGAATAGGCGCTTTGCAGGCGCAGATGGACAAAACCGGCATGGGGCATGGCGCGAGTGTGATGCCTTGCTGCGATTCGGGAAAGCGGCGGCTGCAACTTGTCCCCAGTTTTCACGCCGGAACGAGCCGGCCCTCATATAGTGTCACCACCCGGTCCATCTGCCGCGCCAACATGATATTGTGGGTGGCGACCAGCGCGGCCGACCCTTGCCCGCGCACCAGCGACAGGAATTCGGCGAGGACTTTGGCAGCGGTCGCTTCATCCAGATTACCGGTCGGTTCGTCGGCGAGCACCAGCACCGGCTTGTTGGCGAGCGCGCGGGCCACGGCGACGCGCTGCTGCTCCCCCCCCGAAAGCTGAGACGGGCGGTGGTCGAGGCGGTCGCCAAGCCCGAGCGCGTTCAGCAGTTCGTTGGCGCGGGCGTTCGATGCCGGTTCGCTGTGGCCGGCCACCAAGCCGGCGAGCACGACATTCTCGCGCGCGCTGAAATCGGGCAGCAAGTGGTGGAATTGATAAACAAAGCCCAAGCGGTCGCGCCGCACCCGGGTGCGGCCCGCATTGTCGAGTGCCTCGACACGTTCACCGGCGATGCTGATGCGGCCCTTGAAGCCGCCCTCGAGCAGGCCGACGGCTTGCAACAGGGTCGATTTGCCCGACCCCGATGGCCCGAGCAGCGCGACGATCTCGCCGGGGTTCACCGTCAGATCGACACCGCGCAGCACTTCGATGGTGGCGCTGCCTTGCGTGAAGCTGCGGCGCAGGTCTTCGACCTTGAGCGTCGGCTCACTCATAGCGCAGCACCTGTACCGGATCGGTACTCGCTGCTTTCCACGCCGGATAGAGCGTGGCCAGAAACGACAGCAGCAGCGCCAGCGCGACGATGCCGATGACTTCGAGCGGATCGGTCTTGGCCGGCAATTCGGTCAAATAGCGCACCGACGGATCCCACAGATTGGCGCCGGTCAACCGCCCGACGCCCGCCACGATGCCGGCGCGAAAATAGAGCAGCGAGAAGCCGAGCACACAGCCGAGCGCGATACCGAGCCCGCCGATCAGCGTGCCGACCGTCATGAACACCCGCATCAAGGCAATGCGGCTGGCGCCCATCGTCCGCAGAATCGCGATATCGCGGCTTTTGGCGCG
>JBMOFG010000469.1:0-1876 GCA_049314415.1 Polymorphobacter sp. | reverse complement strand
TTCGTGCCGGGGAAGCAAGTCACTCGCTCCTGCTGCTGGGCGCGCGGCGACTGCCCCATTGCGTTTCTGACCCCCTTGCCCTTTGCAGGCGAATCCCCCATACGCGCCGCGGGAGTCGGGCGGGCAGTGCTTTCGCCAACCCGGTCAGGTCCGGAAGGAAGCAGCCGCAACGAACTCGCACTGGGTCGTTCCCGGCTCCCACCGCGCCGCGCGGCGGTAAGCAGCGCGAAGCGCAGCGCACCGACTCGCGCAAGCGCGGCCAGCGAGGCGGTTGGCCTCAAGCCAACCGAACTCGTCTGACGTCAGCATGGGCTTTGCCCATGCCCTTTGCTTCTTCTCTCCAAACGCTAGCTAGCCGCTCTCCCGGGCCGCCTTCGGCGTCTCTCGACCTCCCCCTGGGGGTTGAGGTAAGAGAGCAAATCTCCCCTCGCCGCCGCCCCCCCAACGCGCTATCACCTCCCCATGTCCGACGCCGACGATATCGCCTTCCCGGGCCTCGACCTGCCCGCCGATCCGGCGCCCGCTCCCGCGCCGGCGTATCGCGTTCTCGCCCGCAAATACCGCCCCGCCAGTTTCGACGCACTGCTCGGTCAGGAAGCCATGGTGCGCACCCTTGGCAACGCCATTGCGCGCGACCGGCTGGCGCAGGCCTGGCTGCTCACCGGGGTGCGCGGTGTCGGCAAGACCTCGACAGCGCGGATCATCGCCAAGGCCTTGAACTGCATCGGCCCCGATGGCATCGGCGGCCCGACGATCAGCCCATGCGGGGTGTGCGAGCCGTGTGTCTCCATCGCCGCCGGTCGCCACATGGACGTCATCGAGATGGACGCCGCGTCAAACACCGGGGTCGATGACGTGCGCGAAATCATCGAGGCGGTGCGCTATGCCAGCGTTTCGGCGCGCTACAAGATCTACATCGTCGACGAAGTTCACATGCTGTCGAAGAATGCCTTCAACGCGCTGTTGAAAACGCTCGAGGAACCGCCGCCGCATGTGAAGTTCATCTTTGCGACGACCGAGGTCAACAAGGTGCCGGTAACGGTACTGTCGCGCTGCCAGCGTTTCGATCTGCGCCGCGTGCCCGCCGATACGCTCGTGGCGCATTTTGCCCGTATCGCCGAGGCGGAAGGGGCCGGCGCCGAACCCGAGGCATTGGCGCTGATCGCGCGTGCCGCCGAAGGCTCGGTGCGCGATGGCCTGTCGGTGCTCGACCAAGCGATCGCCCATTCGGGCGGCGCGGTCACGGCGCAGGCAATCCGCGACATGCTCGGGCTGGCCGATCGCGGCGCAGTGCGGCGGCTGTTCGGCCATGTGCTGGCCGGCGAAGCCACCCCAGCGCTGGCAGCGCTTGCCGAACAATATGATCTGGGGCTCGACCCCGAAATGCTGATGCGCGAGCTGCTCGAGCTTGTCCACGCTATTACCCGTACGCGGATCGCCCCTGTCGATGATCCGGCGCTCAGCGTCGAGGAAAAGGCGGTGCTCGGCGATTGGGCGCAGCGCCTGTCATTCCCGGCGCTGCACCGGCTGTGGCAGTTGCTGCTGAAGGGCCTCGCCGAGGTACAGGCAGCACCAGTGCCTTTGCAGGCCGCCGAAATGGCGCTGCTGCGGTTGATCCACGCCAGCGACCTGCCCGACCCGGCCGATCTGGTAAAGCGCCTGCAGGAAGGCCGTGATGCCCCCGCCGTGCCGCGCCTGCCCGGCGGCGGCGACGGCCCGCGAGCCGAACTGCCGGCATCGTCAGCATCATTTGCGCCACCGGCATCGCCGGCATCATTTTCCCCGCCGCCGCCGGCGGCATCGTTTTACCCGCCGCCGCCGCGGGCATCATTTGTCCCACCACCGCGCATCGAGCCACCATCCGCTCCCCTGCCCG
>JBMOFG010000468.1:0-1882 GCA_049314415.1 Polymorphobacter sp. | reverse complement strand
GTGACGCTGGCGGCGCGCAGCCCGGCGCATCCCGCCACCGCACTCGCCGCCCTGCCGTTTCTCGCCGGCGATTATGTGGCGGGGGATTTCCCGGCCAACCGGCTGGCGGGGTTCGACTGGCTGTTGTTCGCCGCCGGCAATGATCCGCGCCATATCCCGCCCGGCGCCGATGCCGGCGACCATCTGATGGCCGCCAACCGCGATGCATTGCCGGCCTTCTTCCGCGCCGCCCGTGCCGCCGGCATCAGCCGCGCCGTGATGATCGGCAGCTATTACCCGCAGGCGACGCCCGAACTGGTGGCGGGCAATGTCTATATCGAGTCGCGGCGACTGGCCTGCGAGGGCGTGCGCGCCGAGGCCCGCCCGGACTTCGGCGTTTGCACCCTCAACGCGCCGTTCATGGTCGGTTGCGTCCCTGGCCAACCGAGCGCGATCTTCGAACCCTATACCGCCTATGCTCGCGGCCTGATCCCCGCCATCCCGCCCTTCGGCCCGGCCGGCGGCACCAATTTCATGTCGTGCCAGTCACTTTCCGAGGCAATTGCCGGGGCGTTCGCACGCGGGGAAAGCGGCAAGGCCTACCTCGTGGGTGACGAGAACCTGTCGTTTGCCGATTATTTCGGGCTGTTCTTCAAGTCCGCGGGCAACCCGGCGCCGGTGCCGTCGCTCGATCAGGACCATCCGATGCTGCCCGATATCGCCATCCCGCAGGGGCGCGGCAATTTTATCGCCTATGAACCTGCCGCCGCCGAAGTGGCGCTGCTCGGCTATCGTCGCCATGATGTCGCCCGCGCCGTGGCCGAAGTGGTACGGCAATTCGGGGAAGCAGTATGAGCGCGGATTGGGACAAGCAGGTCGATGTGCTGGTTATCGGCTCGGGCGCCGGCGGGCTGCTCGCCGGGCTGGTCGCAGCGCATAACCGTGCCAACGTGCTGATTGTCGAGAAAGCCAGCGAATGGGGCGGCAGTTCGGCGACCTCGGGCGGCGGCATCTGGATACCGTGCAGCGACCAGGCCAAGGCGCTGGGCCGCGAGGACAGCGCCGAGGAAGCCTTCACCTATGTTCGTAAGCTGTCCTCACCCAATGTGCCCGACAGCCATATCCACGCTTTCATCGACAATGCTCCCGAGATGCTGCGCTGGGTGACTGCCAACACCATCATCAATTATGAAGCACTGCCCTATCCCGATTATCATGTCGAAGAACCCGGCGGGAAGGACGGCTATCGCACCCATATGCCGACGCCGATCGATGGTCGGTTGCTGGGCGATGACATGGCGACCTTGCGCTCGGCATCCCCGGCGGCCAGCCTGTTCGGCTATATCAACTGGCAGTTCACCGAAACCTATGCGCTGCTGTTCCGCCCGCCGGGTTGGACCCGGGCGCTCGCCAAAATTCTCGTGCGCTATTATGGCGATGTCGGGCAGCGGCTGCGCTCCGCCAAGGACCGCTATCTGACGCTCGGCAATGCGCTTGCCGGCGGGTTGCGGTTGGCGCTCAAACAGCGCGGCGTGGAGCTGTGGCTGGACAGCCCGCTAACCGAATTGGTGCAGGAGAACGGCCGCGTCTCCGGCGCCATCATCCGCCATAAGGGCCGCACGCTGCGTATCGGCGCGCGCCAGGGCGTGGTGCTCGCCGCCGGCGGTTTCGAACAATCGGCGACGCTACGGGCGAAATATGTGCCGTTGCAGCCCAACCCGGTGCGCAGCGGCGGCCAGACTGGCAATACCGGCGATTCGATCGTCGCCGCGCTGGCGGCCGGGGCCGCCACCCGCAACATGCACAGCACCTGGTCGGCGCCGGTGTTCTCGGTGCCCGGCGAAGAACGCGGCCGGCTGTCGACGATCGAACGCGCCCTGCCCGGCTGCATCATCGTCAATCA
>JBMOFG010000467.1:0-1884 GCA_049314415.1 Polymorphobacter sp. | reverse complement strand
AGCGGCCGGACAAGGCCGCCATCGGGACGCCCGCCCCCGGGTGCGCCGACCCCCCCGCGAGCCACAATCCCGGCAGGCCAGTGCGGCTGCCCGGCCGGCGGAAGCTGGCCTGCCATCCGTGCGATGCCCGTCCATAAAGGGCTCCACCCGTCGAAGGGAACAGGGTTTCGAACATCTTCGGGTCCACTGGCACTTGCGCCCGGGGCGTCAGCGTCAGGCCGCAACGGTCCAAGGCCGCCAGTGTCGCCGTTTGACATGCTGAAATCTCCTCTGGCGTTGGGGCGCGACCATCGCCTGTGGCGGGCGCGTTGACAATAAGTTGAAATCGTTCCGGCCCGTCGGGCGGTGGGCCGAGCCCGCGATCCTGGGCACACACATAGACGCTGGGCGCCGATGGCAGGCGGCCTTCCCCGAAGATCTGTCGGAACTCCCGGGCATAAACATCCGAAAAAAAGACATTGTGGCGTTCAAGATCGAAACCCCGAGCATCCGCTGTCATCATGGTGACCAGCGCCGAAAGCGAACGTTTGCCCGGCGGGGTGCCCTTTACCGAACGAGCCGCTTCCGGCCCGAAGCGGCCATCGGCGATGGCGCTGGCGTCGCAATTGGCGAGCACATCGCTGGCGATGATCGCCTCGCCATCGGCAAGCTGCACCCCAGCGGCGTGGCCATTGCGGGTGATGATGCCCGACACATGGGCATTATAGCGGAAAACCGCCCCCCGCGCCGTCGCCAGCGCTGCGAGCGCTTCGGCAACCTTGTGCATGCCGCCCTCGACCAGCCAGACGCCGCGCGCCTCGAGATGCGCGATCAGCATCAGCGTAGCGGTGGCATCATAGGGCGACGCGCCGCAATAGGTGGCATAGCGGCCGTAAAGCTGGTGGAGGCGCGGGTCCTTGAAATGCTTGCCCAACGCTTTCCACAATGTCTGGAACGGGTTGATTGCCAGCATCTCGCCTATTCCCGACAGGCCGAAGCGAAACGCGAGCCCGACAGGGGTGGTGACCGGCGCTTCCATGTAGCGGTGTTCGAGAGCGTTCCATATGCGGGCGGCTTCGGCGCGGAAACTGTCGAACCCGCGCGCTTCGGCGGCGCCTGCAAAAGCAGCAATGGCGTCGCGGCTGCGCGCCGGATCGGACCAAAGGTCGAGTTTCGAACCGTCGCTCCAGGCATGGCGAGCGAGGCGTTCCGACTTGACGAGGGTGAGATGGTCATCAAGCCGCTCGCCCAGGCTTTCGAACAGCGCTTCGAAAATCCAGCGAGCCGTGAACACTGTGGGGCCGGCATCGACGGCGACGCCGTCACAGGCAACTGTGCGCAGCTTGCCGCCCGGGGTCGCCATGCGTTCGACGACGGTGACCGGCACGCCGGCACCGGCAAGCTGGACGGCGGCGACAAGGCCGCCGATACCGGCTCCGATGATGACGACTCCTGTTTCCGCGTTCACGCCAACCCCCAAGCGCTGCAAGACCCGAATCCGGCCCGGCAGTATTGAGGTCATGATTGACCGCACCGCGCCGACTGTCCAGAGTCGATGACAGTATGACCGATGCGATTTCCCCGCCAACCTTGCGCGAACGCTGGCTCTTGCGACGCAACCGCATGCTGTCCAACCCGCAATTCCAGCGCTGGTCGATGCGGCTGCCGCTGCTGCGCGGTACGGCGCGCTATCACGCCAATGCGATGTTCGCGGTGATAACCGGCTTTGTGAACACCAAGACGCTGACTGCGGCAGTCGATCTCGGCGTAATCGCCGCGCTGGCCCGGGGACCCGAATCGACCCGGGGGTTGGCGACGGCGGCCGGTCTGGCGGAGCCAGCGATGCAGCGCTTGCTGGCGGCGGCGGTGTCGATCGATCTGGTCGAAGCGCTGCCCGGGGATCGC
>JBMOFG010000466.1:0-1894 GCA_049314415.1 Polymorphobacter sp. | reverse complement strand
AATCATAGTCGGTCTTGACCACCAGACCCTGAAAGAAATAGTCGATCTGGTAGCCGCTGCCGGTGAGGAAATCATGGATCGTCGCGCCCAGCGTGCCGGGCGCGAAGCCGGTGACATCATCGACGGTGAAGTTCGACAAATGCCGCCGGTCGAGCCAGGCGGCAAAGTCCGGATTGAGCGTGCGTTCGCGGGCGAACAACGCATCGACCGCCGGTGTGTCCTCGATCTGGTGGATGATCTGCGCCACCTCGGGGATATAGGCGGTTGATTGCAGGTCCTTGCCGTTGCGGCGCAGCACCTCCTGCGCCACCAGTTGCCGCAGCATCGGGTGGTTGAGATAGGGCGATGAACTGACCAGCACCGATGAGGCGGTCTCGACCTTGACGTTTTCGCCGTTGAAATAGGCGAAATCAGCGGCCGAAACCTTGTCGGCCGGCTTTTCGGCAAGCGTGGCCATTATTCGGCCGCCATGGCAAGAACGGGACGCGACGGCACCAGGAATTCGCCCGGTGTGCTGCCGGTATAGGCGCCGTTTTCAAAGGTCGGCTGGCCATTGACCAGTGTCAGCCGCATCGGCGCCGCGTCGCGGGTGAAGCGCCAAGTGGTGCCGCCCTTGCCATCGGGCACGTCGAACTTCTTGATCATCTCGCGGCGCTGGACTTCGTCCAAATCGAATACCGCAATATCAGCGCGCTTGCCGACCGCAATGACGCCGCGATCAGCGAGGTTGAAATGGATCGCGATCTTCTGGGTCATCACGTGCACGGCGTGTTCCAGTGTCATCTTCTTTTCGTCGCGCACATAGCTGGTCAGCAACAGGGCATTTTCGCCGCCGCCGCACAGCATTTGCAGATGGGCGCCGGCGTCCGACACATTGCCGAGCGACTTGGGGTCGTTCATCAGCATCATGGTCAGTTCCTCATCTTTGGGGAACGGCGCCATATGGACGGTCGACATGGTGCCATTGGCAAGGATCCAATCGGCCATGGCGTCGCTGCGGTGCTGGCCGCGGCTGTCAGCCCAGGCTTTCAGCGTGATGTTGACCGGGCCGACGCCATTGTCGGAATTGATCAGGTGAAGCTCCTGCGGGTTCTTCAGCGGCGAATGATCCCAGGCATTGGTATCCCAGCTTTCGCGCGCGCGGGCCCGCCATTCGGGATCGGCGAGCAGCCGCGCCTTTTCGGCATGGTCTTCGGCGAGAACGACCTCGTGCCAGACATAATCGTTCGACTGGGCAAAGATCAGCGACTTGACGAGGCTGAGGGTGGAAGTCGGCGAGACATGCGCATAGGCCGGCCAGACATCGACCCCCGAAGCGCGCATCGATTCCAGGCTGGCGCGCATGGCGGGCAGGATCGGTTTCTGGAAGTCCAGCGTCGGTATGCCGCCCGCCACCTGCACCCGGATGTTGCGCCCGGTGAGCAGTTTTTCGAGCCGCGCCATATTTGCCGGGCCGGTCATCCGCATGAAGGTATCGACGATGATGGTGATGGCCTGAATGTCTCCGCCTGCAAAGATCATGAGCAGCCTCTGCCAGCCGATCTGGTAGCCCAACGCCGAGGCTCCAGAGATGAAAAAGGCAAGCGTGGGCAGAATCAAGAAGCTGCGGTGTCTCATCATCGCATCGCGGAAAGGTGTGACTGGAGCTTCTTTTTCAGATTATCGGAAAGTAGGTCAAGTTTGCCACTCTTCTCGGCCATGAGAAGGTGATGCATCGCCCGCTCTTCTTGCCCGATCTGCGCAAGCACTTCCGCCATCCTAATGTGGGTAGAACGCAAATGGGGGTATTGTTGCAGAATCAGTTCCCATTGTTTGAGGCCCTCTTCCACACGCCCGGTCTGGATCAGAGCGATGCCGCGCAGATGTGCGATCTCGGTGGTTATCTGATTGTTCC
>JBMOFG010000465.1:0-1902 GCA_049314415.1 Polymorphobacter sp. | reverse complement strand
CGCCGCAAACTTCGGCGTCTGGCACCGACGATCTCAAATGGGTGAATGCGAAGGGCACGGGTTCGGTTTATTCGGTAACATTGATCCTCCCCAAGCCACCCGCTGAGGCTTATAATGTCGTGCTGGTTGCGCTCGACGAAGGCCCGCGACTGATGAGCCGCGTCGAGGGTGTTCCGCCGTCGGACGTCAAGATCGGAATGCGGGTGAAAGCTCGGATACACGACGATAACGGCGTGCCAATCCTGCTTTTTGATCCAACCTAATCAGGCTTGCCGGAAAGGGCTCCAGTGGCGCGCAGGTCAGCGATCTCGCTTGCCGTGAAGCCGGCATCGCGCAAAATCTGGTTGCCGTCTGCGCCCAGCGATGGTCCGATATCGCCGATTGCGCCAGGCGTTTGGGAGAAGCGCGTTGGAATGCCAGGCATGCGGACAGGACCGACATCACTATCGCCGCGATGCCAAAAGCCAGTTTCGTGCAGGTGCGGATCGCGCAGCAGATCATCCGTAGAAAAAATCGGCATCGCTGGGATTTCTGCAGAGCGAAATGCGTTCATCCAGGCGTCGGTGGTTCGTGTGATGATGACATCGCCCAATTTCCCAAGGACGGTTTGGATGTTCTTTGTCCGGCTTGTCATCGTCGCAAACATGGGATCGCGCGACCATTCGGGTTCGCCGATCAGCGCAAAGAAATTCCGCCATTGCTTGTCGTTGTAAATCATCAAACCGATGTAACCGTCGCTGGTGCGATAGGGCTTTCGATCGGGAGCGGTGACCCTGGGATATTCGGGTGGTCCGACCGGCGGTTCGGTGATCGCTCCGCACAGATGTTCCGCCATGACGAATGCGGTCATCGTCTCAAACATCGGGATTTCGATCTCTTGACCCAGACCGGTCCGCTCTCGCGCGAAAAGTGCTGCGATGACCGCATAGGCTCCGGTCAGGCCGGCAACCTTGTCGGCGACGGCACTGGCGACATAACCAGGCTCGCTGCCAGTCAGTCGCCCTTGTAATGATGCCAGCCCCGATGCGGCCTGCACAATGTCGTCATAGGCCGGATAATCCGAGTAACGCCCGCCTCGGCCGAAACCATACATATTGGCATAGATGATCCGGTCGTTTGCCGCCTTCAGCGCTGCATAGCTGAGCCCAAGCCGATCAATCGCGCCCGCGCGCATGGAATGGATGAAGACATCGGCATCCTTGCTCAGCCTGATCACCACATCGCGCGCAGCGGGGCGTTTGAGATCCAGTGCCAGACTGCGCTTGCCGCGATTGATGTTCAGGAACATGCCCCCGCGACCTTCGTCGATAACGGGCGGCAAGCCACGGGTGGTGTCGCCATCGGGGCTTTCGATCTTGATGACGTCGGCACCAAGGTCGGCAAAGATCTGGGTCGCATAGGGACCCATCAAAACACTGGTGAGATCAAGGACTTTGACGCCGGCCAGTGGTCCTTTTCCTGCGCCGCTCACGAGTTGACATCCAGCACAGGGCTTGCGTTCGTGGACATGGCAACTAGCCTAGATGCCATTGCATCCGTTGGGATCACGCTATGAAACAAGTCCATTTGATTGCTGCGGGTAAGTATCATGATATCGACTTTGCGCGTTTGGAATTGTTGAAGCTTCTTGCGGAACGACCCGAAATGCGGACGAGTGTCGCGTCGGACTATTCGTCTATCGCGCGCCTCCAAGAGATTGACCTGCTGATCACTTACACGTGCGACCTTGCGCCGCATCCAGCTGAAGTCAGCGCGCTGAAGGCGTTTCTGGAACGCGGTGGCCGCTGGGTCGCTTTGCACGGCACCAACTCGCTGTTGCGGTTTCTTGATGACGGCAAGGTTGAAACGCCCGATGATGCGCCCGCGTTTATGACGTTGCTCGGTACGCGCTTTTCGGCGCAT
>JBMOFG010000464.1:0-1903 GCA_049314415.1 Polymorphobacter sp. | reverse complement strand
GTCGATAACCCGGCGCGGGCCGAATTCCTCGAGCAACCCTTGCGTGACCTTATAGGCACCCTGATATTCGGCGACTTCCTCGCCCATCACGAAGACTTCGTCGGTGGACCGCATTTCCTCGGCCATGGCATCGCGCAGGGCTTCACGGACAGTGGTGCGCTTCACCGCGCCTCCGGCAGTGGACGGGGCCACAGGCGGGCGTTCGGCAGCGACCGGAGCGGGTTTCGCTGGCACCGGCGCTGGCACCGGCGCTGGTGCTGCTGCCGCTGGTGCTGCTGTCGGCGCCGGCAGCGACGGGGCTGCGGGCGCCGCCGGCACGTCATTCTCACCGGCAATGATCGCGATGACCGTGCCGACCTTCACGCCTTCGCTGCCGGCGGGGACCATGATCCTGCCCATGGTGCCGGGCTCATCGGCCTCCAGTTCCATCGTCGCCTTGTCGGTCTCGATTTCCGCCAGCACATCGCCGGCCCTGATCGCATCGCCTTCCTTGACCAACCATTTGGCCAGCGTGCCTTCTTCCATGGTCGGCGACATGGCGGGGAGCTTGATTTCGGGCATCAATAGGTTCCCACCAGAATATCGGTGTAAAGCTCGGCGGCATCGGGTTCGGGCGCGGTTTCGGCAAAATCGGCCGCCGCATCGACAATTTCGCGCACCTCGCGGTCGATCTTCTTCAGCGCTGCTTCATCGGCATGGCCGCCTTCGAGAATCTCGCGCTTGACCTGTTCGATGGGATCGCTCTTTTCGCGCATCGCCTGGACTTCCTCACGCGAACGATATTTCGCCGGGTCCGACATGGAGTGGCCGCGGTAACGATAGGTCTTGAGTTCGAGCAGCATCGGCCCCTTGCCGCTGCGCACCCAATCAACCGCCACTTGCGCCGCGCCGCGCACCGCCTGCACGTCCATGCCATCGACCTGCAGACCCGGCACCCGGAAGCTTTCGCCGCGGCGATACAAAAGGTCTTCGGATGATGCGCGGTTGACGCTGGTACCCATGGCATATTGGTTGTTCTCGATCACGAAAATGATCGGCAGCTTCCACAGTTCGGCCATGTTGAAGCTTTCATAGACCTGGCCCTGGTTCGACGCGCCATCGCCGAAATAGGCCATCGCCAGCCCGCCATCACCGCGATATTTATGGCCGAACGCCAGTCCGGTGCCCAGCGACACCTGTGCGCCGACGATACCATGGCCGCCGTAAAAGCCATGTTCGACGCTGAACATGTGCATCGATCCGCCCTTGCCCTTTGAAATGCCGGCGGCGCGGCCGGTCAGTTCTGCCATCACGGCATTGGGCGGGATGCCGGCAACGAGCATATGGCCATGGTCGCGATAGCCGGTGATAACCGAATCGGTGCTTTTCAACACAGATTGCAGGCCGACGACCACGGCTTCCTGGCCGATGTACAGGTGGCAGAAACCACCGATCATACCCATGCCGTATAATTGGCCGGCGCGTTCCTCGAAACGGCGGATCAACACCATCTGGCGGTAGAAATCGAGCAGTTCCCCGGCGTTGGCTTTGTACCGTTGCGGTTCATCGGGGCGTTGCCAATCCGGCACGGGGAACGGGTTCGACGCGGTCGCCAACTTTGCAGCGGCTTTTGATGGTGCGGAACGAGCCAAGGAAAACGCCTCCGGATTGCCTCGTCGGGTATAGGAGCCTCAAGCTGCCTGCTTAAACCCTCAATCGCGCCGGTCACCGATCGTCGAGGCGCACGATCACTTCGTCGGGTTTTACCACATTAAGATTCATGCGCACAAGTTCATCGGCCAGATCAGGATCGACCCGGCGCGGATCGAGCAACTTGACCTGGCGATCGAGCGCGGCCCGAGCCTCGGCGCTGGCGGTGGCCTGCTTCAGCAGTTCGGCGCGCTGCCCGCGATAGTCCTTCCAC
>JBMOFG010000463.1:0-1927 GCA_049314415.1 Polymorphobacter sp. | reverse complement strand
CATTATGTGACAGCAGCCCATTGCCCCGGGGCGCACGGTGTGATTCGCCCGCGCTGGTAGCCCAACATACGAAACGGCGCAGGGTTACCCCTGCGCCGTTTTCGGTATCAAATTGGCGACAGACGTGCGTCTGCCGGCCGCATCATGCGGTAGCAAGCGCCTTGGCGCGCTTGGCAAGACGCGAGATCTTGCGGGCAACCGTATTCTTGTGAAGCACGCCCTTCGAGACGCCACGCATCATTTCCGGCTGGGCAGCCGCAAGCGCGGCCGCAGCGGCAGCGGCGTCGCCGCCAGCGATGGTCGATTCGACCTTCTTTACGAAAGTACGGATACGGCTGACGCGCGCCTTGTTGATTTCCGCGCGGCGGTTGTTGCGGCGGATGCGCTTTTCAGCCTGGGGCGTATTGGCCATGTTCGTCCTATAAATCTGAATCAGTTGCGTGCAGGTTTCCCGGCACATGACCGGAACGGCGTTGGGAAACCCTCCACCGGAAGGGGTGGCGCATACCCGTGCCGGAAGATTCGGTCAACTACTGCTGACAGCGAGGGCAGAAGAAACTCGATCGCCCCGACTGGACGATACGCGCCACCGGGGTCGCGCAGGCCGGGCAGGCATTGCCTTCCTGCCCATAGACCGAGAACGTCTTCTGGAAATAGCCAAGCGTCCCGTCGGGCGCCGCATGGTCGCGCAAGCTGGAGCCGCCCGCTACAATCGCTTCCTCGAGTACCTGCGGGACCGCGGCGGCCAGCGCCTTCAATCGCGCCTTTGCAACCGTGCCGCCGGCGCGCGCCGGGTGGATGCCGGCGCGGAACAAAGCCTCGCAGACATAGATATTGCCCAAGCCGGCAATAAGACGCTGGTCGAGCAGCAGCGCCTTGGCGGGCGCCAGCCGGTCGGCAAAGGCCCGCGCCAGCAGCGCCGCGCCGAAATCCGGCCCCAAAGGCTCCGGCCCGATGCCGGCGAGCAGCGGGTGCGTATCGGCACCCGCCGTGTCGACGAGATCGAGCGATCCGAAGCGCCGTGCATCGTTGAACGCCACCACCCGGCCATTGCCGGTTTCGAAAACGACATGGTCGTGCTTGCCGATCTCATCCGGATCGACCCGCATCCGCCCCGACATGCCGAGGTGCAGCACCATCGTATCGCCGCGATCAGTATCGACCAACCCATATTTGGCGCGCCGCCGGCAGGCGATGACGGTCGCCC
This sequence comes from Polymorphobacter sp., assembly GCA_049314415.1. Taxonomy (GTDB): domain Bacteria; phylum Pseudomonadota; class Alphaproteobacteria; order Sphingomonadales; family Sphingomonadaceae; genus Sandarakinorhabdus. Next base: position 720 of record JBMOFG010000463.1, on the reverse strand, counting down.
CCGTCAGTCGCTGGCCCAGCCCATCGGGGAAAGGCCGGCGCAGATCGGCACGGTGCAGCGTCACCCGGTCAAAGCGCTGTCCGACCCAGACGGGAGCGAGGCCACGCATGACGGTTTCGACTTCGGGAAGTTCGGGCATGGCTGCGCTTTCATGGCGGTTCCGGCCCCCGCCCCCGCTCGCCCCCGTGTCCAGTATTCTGCCAGCGGGTGGCCGTGCGGAGGCTCAGGCCGGAAGCGCGAGACAGCAACGTGACATATGGCGCGTTTGCCGTCGTGCCAACTGTTCGTTAGGACGCATCGCATGACCTCACCCAAGCCCCAGACCGTCAGCTTCGGCTATGAAGACGTAGCGCCCGAGGAAAAGACCCGCCGGGTGGGGGAGGTGTTTGCCTCGGTCGCCAAACGCTATGACATCATGAACGATCTGATGTCGGCAGGGATGCACCGGCTGTGGAAGGATGATTTCGTCCGCGCGCTCAGGCCCCGCGCCGGCGAGCATATCCTCGACATGGCGGGCGGCACCGGCGACATTGCGTTTCGGATTGCTGCGGCCGGCGCCGATGTGACGATTGCCGACATCAACCCCGACATGCTTGCGGTCGGCCGCGAGCGCGCCGAAAAAAAGGGGCTGACCGGACTCGAATGGCGCGAGGAAAATGCCGAGGTGCTGTCGTTCGGCGACCGCACTTTCGATGGCTATACGATCGCCTTCGGCATCCG
>JBMOFG010000462.1:0-1935 GCA_049314415.1 Polymorphobacter sp. | reverse complement strand
GCAGCGAATACAGCATCGCCGACATGGGCATCTGGCCCTGGTATGGCGCGCTGGTAAAGGGGCTGGTCTATGACGCCGGCGAGTTCCTGCAGGTACAGGACTACAGCCATGTCCAGCGCTGGACCGACGCGATCGCCGAGCGCCCGGCAGTGAAGCGCGGCCGTATGGTCAACCGGGTGATGGGTGAGCCGGCCAGCCAGCTCCACGAACGCCATGACGCGGACGATTTCGACACGAGAACCCAGGACAAACTGCTGGCGGCAAAGGGATGATTGACCGTTAGTCGAGGTTAGGCCGGCACCAGGTTTCGGCTTGCTCGATGCTGACGCCGCACCGTTCGGCATAGTCTGCCAATTGATCACGACCGATACGGGCGACCCCAAAATAGCTCGATTCGGGGTGCGCGAAGTAAAAGCCCGAAACACTCGCCGTCGGCAGCATTGCAAAGCTTTCGGTGAGCGTGATGCCGGTGCGGTCGGTCGTTGTCATCAGGTCAAACAGCTGCGCTTTCAGGCTGTGCTCGGGACACGCCGGATAGCCCGGCGCCGGGCGGATACCCTTGTATTGCTCGCGGATGAGATCGGCGTTCGACTGTTTCGGCGTGGTCTCATACCCCCAGATCTCGCGGCGGACGCGCTCGTGCAGATATTCCGCAAAGGCTTCCGCGAGCCGGTCGGCAAGGGCTTTCAGCAAGATGTCCTGGTAATCGTCGTGCGCCGCCTTGAAACGTGCCAGGTGCGGCTCGATGCCGTCCCCCGCCGTCACCGCAAAGCCGCCGAGCCAGTCACCATCGGGCGAGACGAAATCGGCAAGGCAGGAATTCGGCCGCCCTTCGCGCTTGGCGATCTGCTGGCGCAGAAACGGAAAACGCGCCAGTGCCTCGGCACGGTTGTCACCTTTGTAAATGACGACATCATCGCCCTCACGCCGCGCCGGCCAGATGGCGACAACGCCACGCGGCCGCAGCCAGCCCTCCGCCACGATCTGCGCGAGCATCGTCTGCGCATCGGCGAACAGGTTGGTGGCGCTTTCGCCAACGACTTGATCGGTCAGGATGGCCGGATAATTCCCGGCCAATTCCCATGCCTGGAAAAACGGCGTCCAGTCGATAAAGGAGATGAGGTCGGCCACCGTCACATCATCAATAGCCTGCACCCCGGTAAAGGCCGGATCCACCGGCGGGTGTGCGGCGAAATCGGGGCGATAGGCATTGGCGCGTGCCGCAGCGAGACTGACCAGCTCCGACTGTTTGTTGCCGGCGCGCTTAATGCGGATGTCCTCATATTCGGCCGCCGTGGCGCGAACGAGTTCGTCCTTCAGCGTGTCGCTGACCAGTGTCCCCGCCACGCCGACCGCGCGGCTGGCATCGAGGACATGGATGACCGGGCCGGCATAGGCCGGCGCGATGCGCAGTGCCGTGTGGACGCGGCTGGTCGTCGCCCCGCCGATGAGCAGCGGCATGGTCATGCCAGAGCGCTGCATTTCGGCCGCCACCGTCACCATCTCGTCGAGCGACGGCGTGATCAGCCCGGACAGCCCGATCATGTCCGCGCCTTCGTCGTTCGCCGCCTTCAGGATCGTCTGGAACGGCACCATGACGCCAAGATCGACGACTTCGAAATTGTTGCACTGGAGAACGACGCCGACAATGTTCTTGCCGATGTCGTGCACATCGCCCTTCACCGTCGCCATGATGATCTTGCCCTTGGAGCTCGATCCCGCGGATTTTTCAGCCTCGATATAGGGCAGCAGATGCGCCACCGCCTTTTTCATGACGCGCGCCGACTTGACGACCTGAGGCAGGAACATCTTGCCGCTGCCGAACAGGTCGCCAACAACATTCATGCCGTCCATCAGCGGCCCTTCGATCACGTCGAGTGGTCGGGGATATTTTTGTCTTGCCTCTTCCGTATCGGCATCTATGAAATCTGTGAT
>JBMOFG010000461.1:0-1937 GCA_049314415.1 Polymorphobacter sp. | reverse complement strand
CCTATGGCGGCCAGACCCGTAATTTCGGCCCTGAATATATCATCCCGGCACCCTTCGACCCGCGCCTGATCGAAGAAATTCCCACCGCAGTCGCCAAGGCCGCCATGGCATCGGGCGTCGCAAAGAAGCCCTTCTTCGACGAAGCCGCCTATCGGCACGAACTGCGCTCGCGGCTCAATCCGACGACATCGATCCTCGCCGGCGCGGTCGAAGCCGCCAAGCAGCGCCCGCGCCGCTGCGTCTTTGCGGAGGCCGAACAGGAAGTTGTGTTGCGCGCGGCCGTCAATTACCGCAATTCGGGCTATGGCGAGCCCGTACTCGTCGGCCGTGAAGCGCCAGTACGCGAGGCGCTGGCCCGCATCGGTGTGCCCGATGTCGACAGCTATGAAATCCACAACAGCAGCTCTAGCCCGCTGGTGCCGCGCATGACCGAACGGCTGTACGAACGCCTGCAACGCCGCGGCCATCTGCACCGCGATGTGCAGCGCATGGTCAACCATGAACGCAACATTTTTGCAGCGATGCTCGTCGAACTTGGCGAAGCCGATCTGATGATCTCGGGTGTGACCCGGAATTTTGCTACCACCTATCGTCAGGTCCGACAGGTCATCGACCCGTCGGATGGCCATCGCCCGTTCGGCATACACATGATTGTCGGCAAATCGGACACGATCTTCATCGCCGATACCACGGTCAACGAACGCCCCAATGCCACCCAATTGGCCGATATCGCCGAACAGACCGCCGCCGTCGCGCGCCGGCTCGGCCAAGAGCCGCGCGTCGCCTTCCTCAGTTATTCCAATTTCGGCAACCCGCCGGGCGAATTCGTGGGCAATCTGCGCGGCGCGGTGCAATTGCTCGATGAACGCGGCGTCAGCTTCGAATATGAAGGCGAGATGTCCGCCGATGTCGCGCTCAACCCGGGGCTGCGCAAGCTGTATCCCTTCTCGCGGCTGTCGGGGCCGGCCAATGTGCTGATCATGCCCGGCCTGCATTCGGCCAATATCGCTGCCAAGCTGATCAAGGAACTCGCCGGCGGCAGCGTCATCGGGCCGCTGCTGGTCAACATGAACCGTCCGGTGCAGATCGCGCCGATGACGGCGACCGCTTCCGACCTCGTCACCATGGCGGTGCTGGCGTCCACGGGCGTGGTGTGTTGAAGCCGACACTTTTCTGCATCCATGGCTATTGGGCGACCCCGGCGACGTTCACTGGCCTGAAGACACGTTTTGAAGCGGCCGGGTATCGCGTCGTCACACCGGCGCTGCCCTTTCACGATCGTGATCCGGCGCTGCCGCCGCCGCCCGGGCTCGGCGAGATTTCAATCGAGGATTACGCCGGTTTCCTCGTCGCCGAGATCGCGCAGATCGACGGCCCGGTCATCCTTGTCGGCCATTCGATGGGCGGCATGCTCGCCCAAATCGTCGCGGCGCGGGTGGCGCATACCGGTCTGGTGCTGCTGTCCACCGCCGCCACCGCAAGCACTGCAGTCCCGGCGCTCAATACCATCCGCACCATGGCCGGCGTGGTGCTGAAATGGGGCTGGTGGGCCGAGCCGACCCGAATCGATTATGATCATTGGCGCTGGGGCATCGGCAATGGCGTCCCCGAGGCGATTGCCCGCGCCGAATATGCCGCGCTCGTCTGGGATTCGGGCCGGGTGATGGCTGAAATGACCCTGCCCGGCCTGTCGACGACCGGTGCGACCAAAGTCGGTTACAGCAAGCTCGACAAGCCAGCGCTGGTCATCGTCGGCGCCGATGACCGAACGACGGTACCGGCCATCAGCCGCGCGACGGCACGCAAGCTGAAAGGCAGAGTCGATTATCACGAGATTGCCGATTGCGGTCATTGGCTGTTCTGGGGCGAAACCGAAGTCCGGGTCGGCGACTGGATCGCCGAATGGCTGGGACAGTTTGACCCCGCCTGATCTGACA
>JBMOFG010000460.1:0-1940 GCA_049314415.1 Polymorphobacter sp. | reverse complement strand
GGAGATAGACGCACTCGTACTTCAGCGAGCGCCACAGGCGTTCGATGAAGACGTTGTCCATCCAGCGGCCGCGACCATCCATGCTGATCCGGATCTCGGCGTCCTTCAGCACGGCGGTAAAGGCGAAGCTGCTGAACTGGCTGCCCTGGTCGGTGTTAAAGATGTCAGGCCGCCCAAAGCGCGCCAGCGCTTCCTCCAAAGCCATGACACAGAACCCGACGTCCATGGTGTTCGACAGCCGCCACGCCAGCACTTTGCGGGTTGCCCAGTCCATGATGGCGACCAGATACAGGAAGCCCCGGCGCATCGGGATGTAGGTGATGTCGGCGCACCAGACGTGGTTCGGTCGCTCCACCGTCAGATGCCGGAGCAGATACGGGTAAATGCGGTGCTGCGGGTGCGGATCGCTGGTCCGCGGCCGCTGGTAGATCGGCGACAGCCCCATCTTCGTCATCAACCGCCGCACTCGACGGCGGCCGATGTTCACGCCCTGGCGGCGCAGATGGCGAACCATCTGCCGGCTGCCATACCAAGGCATATCGAGGAACGCCGCGTCGACCACCCGCATCAGCGCCAGCGTCTCTTCGGACTCGGGCTGTGGCGTATAATAGAACGACGACCGGCTGATCGAGAGCAGGCGGCATTGCGCCGAGATCGACAAATCGGCGTGAACCGCCTCGATCATCCCGCGCCTTCGATCCACGCTCATCGACCGAAGGCTTTGGCTAAAAAATCCCGTTCCACGACCAACTGCCCGATCTTGGAATGCAGCTTGTCGATCTCCGCCTCGCCGCTCGCCCGCGCCACCTCTGAGGCGCCAGCAAATGTCGACGCCATTCCGTCGATCGCCTGCCGCTTCCATGCCGCGATCATCGTGTGGTGGATGCCGTGCTTGGCACCCAGCTCCGCCAGCGTCAGGTCCCCGCGGATCGCCTCCAGCGCAACCTTGGCCTTGAAATCCGCGCTGTAGCGCTTTCTCGTCGTCTTCATTCCCGTCAATCCTTCAGATCGGGAATAGCTTAACACCCTGTCCAGTTTTCCGGGACCACCTCAAAGGTGCCGTGGCGTCGACTTCACACACGCCCCATGGCTCGATGTCGGTGATGTCGAGTTGGCGAATGGATGCGCCTTCAAAACGCTCGCGGACGATAGTTTCAGCGATCGCGGTTAACAGACAAGCAGGCGGGCTAGGTCAGCCAGTACTTTAAGCGATTCCGATGCGGAAATCGATTTATCGGGGGAAGTCCAATCCCCCAGAAATCTTTATCAGCCTACGGCTCTTGTCGTTCGTAGCGCAACGATCTCGACAGCGGCAATACCGATCCCGGTAAGGATCGCATCGGTATCTGCTCCGGGCTGGGGAAGCGCGCCACCACCTGTCCGCTGGCCATCGAGTGCGATCGGTAGCACCGGCAGAAAAGTCTGCGTGCCGTCGTCGAGCGTCACCGGGGCAAGGCCCTGCCCGCCCTTGAGATGCAGGTCATCGAACAGGTCCTCGGGGCGACCGATCGGGGCAAAGGGCAAGCCCGAGCCATCGAGCCTGGCTATGAGATCTGCCTTCCCGAAGCGCTTCAGTTCGGCGCGCACCCGCGGCATCAGCGTGTCACGCGCCCGCACCCGGGCGTTGTTGGCGCGCAAGCTTTCATCCGCCCATAGATCGGTGAGCCCGAACAATGCACAGAATTTCTGCCAAAGTGCATCGGTGACGACACCGACAAAAACCTGGTCGTCGTCCGCCGTTTCAAAGACATCATAGATCCCCCAAGCCGACACCCGCGCCGGCATCGGCGCCGCTGCCTTGCCGGTCACCGCCATCTGCGCCATGTGCTGGCCAACGAGATAAGCGGTGGTTTCGAACAAGGCGCTCTGCACATGCATGCCGCGCCCGGTGCGGTGGCGCGCCTCCAGCGCCGCGAGCACGCCGATGACCCCGAACATGC
>JBMOFG010000459.1:0-1947 GCA_049314415.1 Polymorphobacter sp. | reverse complement strand
CGGCAACTGCAACAACGCGCCATCGGGTTCGAACACCAGGTGCCGGACCGACTGCAGCGGCGCCGTCACCGGCCCGAACATCGCCAGGTACAGCCGCCGCGCCGCCCGCGCATCAAAGGGATAGGTGGCGGGCCGGCCATTTTCGAACTTCACGATGGTGTCGCGTAAACCCGCGACGATGCGGCCAAGTTCGGCACTCGATGCGCCGACGCGCAGGATGCGACTGTCGCCGCCGGCGCTTGTGAACAGGGCATAGGCATCGTCGCCGACCAGCACCAGCTTGTAATAGGCTTCTCCGGGACGCAGCCTCATCTGCAGGTCGGCCAGCGTCACGATATCGTTGGTCACGCTGCGATAGCGCGGAAAATCCGACAATTTGGCCAGCACGGCAGTCTGATCACGCCCCAGGGCCTCGCGCCGGGTACGCAGCGCGAGGGCGCGGCCGGCGTCTTCGGGGGCCGCAACCGTCTTGGCGGCAAGCACAGCGAGTTCGCCGTCGATACGGACGAGATCGCGCGACAACGTCACCGACTGGCGGAACAGGCTGGCGGCGGCATCGCTACCCCCCGACAGTTCGCGGGCGAGCACCGCCTGGGTCTGGGCGACGCCGGGGCGCACAAGGATCTGGCTGGCATCGAAGAAATCGGCCGCAGCCGCGGCATTGCCTTTCTGGCTGCTGTCGATCAGCAGGGCGAAATAGGGCCCGACAAGGCCGCGCACCGCCTGGCCGGCGCCCGGCGTGCTCGGGCTGGCCTTGATGATCTCACGATACAGGCGCGTTGCGGCATCGGTATCGCCCAACCGCGCCAGCAACGCCGCAAGCCGAGCCTGTGCCACCAGATAGGCCGCCGAACCGGGAAATTCAGTGCCATACAGCGTTGCCGCGGCCTGCAGCGAAGCGCGTGCCGCCTTGGGTTGGTTACCGCGTTCTTCGATGATGGCGCGTTCGGTGGCGACGCCGGCCCTCAGCCAATTGACGCTTTGGACCTGACCCTGGCGCACAGCATCGAGCCGGCGCAGGCTGTCGGCCAGTGCAGACAGTGCGGCGGTATCGCGACGCAGGCTGCGCAGTGCGGCCGCCCTCAGATACTCACGCTGGGCATCGAGGATGGCGCTGCGTTCCTCGGGTGTCAGCCGGGCGTCGACCTGCGTCAGATTGCCCAGCCCGACATCGGCGCTGTTGAGCTTTTGCGACAGCGGCACGTCGATGAAGCCGATCGCGACGCGTTCACGATCGAGCCCCGCCAACTCGCCGGTGCGCACGCTATCGAGCGCCGACAGCGCGGCCTGCGGTTGCTGTCGGTTGAGCGCGTGCATGGCGCGGAAATTGCGGTCGAGCCGCAGCACCACCGGGTCCGAACGGTCGATCGCGGTGCCGGCGCGAGCGAACAGCGCCTCGGCTTCGGCAAAATTGCCGAGATTGGATTCCTGGAGCGCCTGGTTGACGAGATATTCGGCGCTGCGGGTGAAGCCCGGGCTGCCCTGACGGCTGCGTTCGACTAGCAGGTCGAAGAACGCCGACGCCTCGGCATAACTGCCGCCATTGTTGCGGACATAGCCTTCGGCGAGCGCCTGGCTGGGATCGAGGCTGCCGGCCTGAATGCGCGCGAACGCCGCCGGATCACCCGCCGCCGTCGAGGCGACTTCGACGTCGCCGCCGACCGGGGCATCGACGACAAGAGCGCGCAGTGCCAGCCGCAGCGCCGAGCCATAGCCGGTCAACCCTTCGGCGACATACAGCGTCTTGCCGCGCGCCACCGTGTAGACCGAATAGGAAAGCCCCTGCTGCTGGCAATCGGCGCGGCGGGCATCGGCGATTTCGGGCATATCGGCGGGGCCAGGGGCGCCGCAGACGATATCGGCATCGCGCCCCGCCGCCAATCGGGCGGCAACTGGATCGACCGCCAATCGGGCGGCCGTTTTGGCGCCCGTGCCGCCCTGCCGCAG
>JBMOFG010000458.1:0-1951 GCA_049314415.1 Polymorphobacter sp. | reverse complement strand
CGAGGATGTGGCGGATGCGCTGTTGTGCAAAGATCGCATCATAAATCGGGAGCACGGCACCGCCAGGATAGCCGAAAACTACCTCGACCCCCAAATCGGTCAGAGCCTGCACCACGATTTCCGCGCCGGTCAAATCGCCGGAGATTCTCGCGCCCTTGTTTGCGCCCATGCTCGCGCCCTTCATGTCACATATCAGGCAGGGGGCTTAGGGCACGGAAATTATCAGGTCAACCGGTTTTTACGCAATAATCATGCAAAATATTTGCTTTCTGCGCAATAAGGCGTTGGCAATCCGCTGCCAAGGCGCCCCTCACTCCAAAGTTGGATTTCGTCCGCGCGCATGTGCCGGGTGTGCACGGGCTATCCGGGTCGGCGGCAAGAAGTGCAGGCAGAGCCGTCGCCACCCCGGCTGAAAATTGCGCCGTCGCGCGACCGCCGACCTTATAGCGATGGCAGCGTGCCGCCATCAATCCAGGCCCAATCCGCCGCCTGGCCGCGTGCCCAGGTTGTCTGGCGCTTTTGATATTGCCGTGTTGCCCCTGCCGCTGCGGCCACTGCATCGGAGAGCGCCTGCGTGCCCGCTGCCACCGCGCCGAATTGCGCCACGCCGAGCGCGCGTAGCACCGGGCGATCGTCGGGCAGCCGCCGCGCCAGCAGCGCCGCTGCCTCCGCCACCGCTCCGGCTTCGGCCATCTGCCACAGCCGCGCCGTGGCACGTTCATGCAGCAACGGGCGCGGCACATCGACCACGAAGCGCCGCAGGTCATGATGGGCGGCAATCCCCCCAATGCGATGGCGTTGCCAGTGGATAAGTGATGTCCCTGTCGACCGGATTACTTCCAGCCCGCGCAGGGTCCGTTGTCGGTCGCCGGGCAAAAGCCGCGCCGCCAGCGCCGGGTCTTCGATGGCCAACGACGCCATGGCGTCAAGGGTCGCCAGCGCGCGCACTTGGGCGCGCACATCGGGCGCGATTTCGGGTACCGGCGCGATGCCGTCGAGCAGCGTTGTAAGATACATTCCCGTGCCACCGACCAAGATCGGCACTCGTCCATCCGCCAGTTCGGCGTCAATAACTTCCTTCGCCATTGCGGCCCAGCGCGCCGCGCTGGCGATCTCGTCGCCGTCGAGAACGCCGTAAAGCCGGTGCGGCACCAGCGCTTCTTCCGCTGCCGAAGGCCGCGCGCTGATCAGGCGCAGATCGGCATAAAGCTGGCTGGCATCGGCGTTGATGATGCTGCCGCCGACGGCCTGTGCCAGCCGCAGCGCGATTGCCGACTTGCCGCTTGCCGTCGGCCCTGTAATGACCACGACTATGGATACGCCCGTCATCTCCCTGCTGGTCACCTTGGTTGCCGAAAACGTCTTGTCGACCGGCGACGCCGCTGTGGCAAGCGATGTGCTGCGCGAGCTGGGCGGCGAGCCAGAGGCGTTCGCCTGGATCGATGCCGGCGACGCGCTTGATCTGCCCGTCACCGGCCTTGCCGCCGCCGCTGCCCGCGGTGCGCTGGAGGCGGCGTTGCCCGGGCTTGATATTATCGTACAGCCAAGCGACCGCCCGCGCCGCAAGCTGCTGCTGATCGCCGATATGGATTCGACGATGATCCAGTGCGAATGCATCGACGAACTCGCCGATTACGCCGGGTTGAAGGCGCAGGTTGCTGCCGTGACCGAAGCCGCGATGCGCGGCGAGCTTGATTTCGAAGCCGCGCTCGATGCCCGGGTCGCCCTGCTCGCCGGCATGGACGCCGCCGTGCTCGACCAGTGCCGGCGCGAGCGAGTGCGGTTGATGCCGGGCGCGCAGGCGCTGGTAAGGACGATGGTGGCCAATGGCGCCCATACTTTGCTCGTCTCGGGCGGGTTCACGGCTTTTACAGCGCCCGTGGCCGCCGAGATCGGCTTTGTGGCACAACATGCCAACACGCTGGAGATCGTCGACGGCCGCTTTGTGGCG
>JBMOFG010000457.1:0-1961 GCA_049314415.1 Polymorphobacter sp. | reverse complement strand
CGATAGGCGACATCGATGGTGATACCCTGCTCGCGTTCGGCGGAAAGCCCGTCGACGAGCAGCGCGAAATCGATCGCCTGTCCCTGCGTGCCGACGCGTTTGCTGTCGGCCTCCAACGCCGTCATCTGGTCGTCGAAAATCTGTTTCGTATCGTACAACAGCCGGCCGATCAGCGTCGATTTGCCATCGTCGACGGATCCGCAGGTGATGACCCGCAGCAGCGACTTGTGCTGCTGTGCCGCAAGATAGGCATCAATATCGGCGGCGATCAACGGATCGGGGCCCCATTGGTCGGCGCGCATCAGAAGTAACCCTCCGCCTTCTTCTTTTCCATGCTGGCGGTCGGATCGTGATCGACGGCGCGGCCCAGTCGCTCGGACGCGGTGCTGAGCAGCATTTCCTGTATGATCTGCGGCAGGGTGTTGGCGGTGCTTTCGACCGCGCCTGACAGCGGATAGCAACCCAGCGTGCGGAACCGGATCGACCGCTGCATCACCTGTTCCCCCGGGCGGATCGCCATCCTGTCGTCATCGACCATCAACAACATGCCGTCGCGGTTGACGGTCGGGCGCTGTGCGGCGAGATAGAGCGGCACCAGTGGCACTTTTTCAAGTGCGATATACTGCCAGATATCGAGCTCGGTCCAGTTTGACAGCGGGAATACCCGCATGCTTTCGCCACGCGCCTTCCTGGCGTTGTAAAGCCGCCACAGCTCGGGCCGTTGGTTCTTGGGGTCCCAGACATGTTCGGGGTTGCGGAATGAAAAGATGCGCTCCTTGGCGCGGGCCTTTTCCTCGTCGCGCCGGCCGCCGCCGAACGCCGCATCAAAACCGCCCTTGTCGAGCGCTGCCTTCAACATATCGGTCAGCATCAGGCGGGTATAAACGGGCGTCGGCGTGTCGAACGGGTTGATGCCGGCGGCCGCAGCTTCGTCATTGTGCTGGACGATCAATTGCAAATCATGCCGGGCAACCATCATGTCGCGGTGGGCGATCATCGCCCCGAAATCCCAGCCAGACGCGATGTGCAGCATCGGAAACGGCGGCGGCGCCGGGTAAAAGGCCTTCAACGCCAGATGGAGCATGACCGACGAATCCTTGCCGATCGAATACATCATGACCGGGTTCTCGGCCTCGGCGACAACTTCGCGCAAGATATGGATGCTTTCGGCCTCGAGCCGCTGCAGATGGGTGAGGTGCGTCGTCATGTCGCCCTTCTAGCAGCGCAAAGCGGCAAGCGTCGCGCGAAATTCTATCGCGATTGATGAAAAGCCTTGGGCGCTGCTTCGCAAGTCAGTTGCCGGTGAAAATCGCTGAGCGCTTTTCCAGCAGCGCCGCCACCGCTTCCTTGTGATCGGCGGTTTCATGGACCAGCGCCTGATAGGCTGCCGACAGTTCGAGGATTTCGCTCATCCGCGCCGTCTGGGCTTCGCGCAGCAGCCGCTTGGTCAGCCGCAGCGCGCGCGCCGGGTTGGCGGCGATGCGCTGCGCCAGTTCGAGCGCGGTGGCCAGCAGATCGGCGTCAGGCACGACGCGCGATACCAGCCCGATGTCCTTGGCGCGTGCCGCATCGAAGCGATCCCCGGTGAAGAACAGTTCGGCCGCCGTCGTATAGCCGACAACGCGCGCCAGCGACCAGGCGCCGCCATCGCCGGGGACCAGCCCGACCTTGATGAAGCTGCACGAAAACAGCGCCGATTGCGCCGCGATGCGCATGTCGCACAAACAGGCGAGGTCGCAGCCCAGCCCCACGGCATGGCCGTTGACCGCAGCGATGCCCGGCACTTCGCAATCCATCAGCGCGCGGGTGATGCGCTGCACACCGCGGCGATAGGTGTCGTGGGTGTCGGCGGGCTGGTTGCCGGGGCCGATGCCGGTCTTGTCCTGCATCGCCTTCAAATTCCCGCCGGCGCTGAACGCGCGGCCCTCGGCGGTCAGGATGAAGGCGCTGATGCCACGGTC
>JBMOFG010000456.1:0-1962 GCA_049314415.1 Polymorphobacter sp. | reverse complement strand
ATCTCACCGGCTATGCACGGCCGACGCTGGCAGACATTGTCAAATTTCGTCAGATTGGCAGCCCTTGTGCCGGACATCCCGAAAATTTCGAACTCGACGGTGTCGAAACCACTACCGGCCCGCTCGGGCAAGGCTTGGCGACCGCGGTCGGCATGGCGATTGCCGAACGCCACCTCAATGCGATCTACGGTGATGATCTGGTCGATCACCGCACCTGGGTGATTGCCGGGGACGGCTGTCTGATGGAGGGCATTTCGCAGGAAGCAATCAGCCTGGCCGGCCATCTCAAGCTCGGCCGCCTCAAGGTCTTGTGGGACGACAACCAGATCTCGATCGATGGTGCCACGTCGCTGTCGACATCTGATGACATGGCGATGCGCTTTGCTGCGTCGGGCTGGCAGGTCGTCGCCTGTGATGGTCATGATCATGAAGCGGTTGCGGCAGCTTTGGCCGAAGCCGCTGCCGATCCGCGGCCGTCGCTGATCGCGTGCCGCACGACCATCGGCTTTGGCGCCCCCAACAAGGCGGGCAGCAGCAAGGCGCATGGATCGCCACTCGGCGCGGCTGAAATTGCCGGTGCGCGCGCGGCGCTGGGCTGGACAGCGCCGCCCTTTGAAATCCCCGCCGAAATCGGCGCTGCGTGGCGCGCTGCCGGCGCGCGCGGCGCGACCGAGCGGACCGCGTGGGAAGCTCGGCTTGCGGCCTCCGGCCGCGCGGCCGAATTCACCGCGCGCCTGGCAGGCGAAATCCCCGCCGCGGCTGTAGCGGCGTTGGACGATCATATCGCAGCGCTGATCGCGGCGCCGCAAAAGGTCGCGACCCGCAAATCCTCCGAAATGGCGCTAGGGGTGATCAATCCGGCGGCACCATTGACCATCGGCGGTTCGGCTGACCTGACTGGTTCGAATTTCACTCGCACCCCTGATCAGGACGTGCTCTCGGCCAGCAATTATGGCGGGCGCTACATCAATTACGGCATCCGCGAATTCGGTATGGCAGCAGCGATGAATGGCCTGGCGCTGCACGGTGGCACCATTCCCTATGGCGGCACCTTCCTCGTTTTTTCGGATTACATGCGCAATGCCATCCGCATGTCGGCGATCCAGCGCACCCGCGTCATCTATGTGCTGACGCATGATTCGATCGGGGTGGGTGAGGATGGCCCGACTCACCAGCCGGTCGAGCATCTGCTGAGCCTGCGCGCGATCCCCAACCTTGCCGTCTATCGCCCGTGCGATGCAGTCGAAACGGCGGAAAGCTGGGCGTTGGCGCTCGCCGATACCGGGCGACCGTCGGTACTGGCGCTCAGCCGACAGAATGTGCCGCAGGTCCGGCTGGTGACTGGCGAAAATCTGACCGCCAGGGGCGGCTACCGCCTGGTCAGTGCCACGGCGGCGCGGTGCGTGGTGTTCCTTGCCAGCGGCTCCGAAGTCGAAATTGCCATGGCAGCGGCAGCGTTGCTGGAAGCAGAAGGGGTCGGTTGCGACGTGGTGTCGATGCCTTGCTGGGAAGCCTTTGACGCACAGCCGGCCGCCTATCGTGCTGGGCTGCTGCCCGATGATGCGTTGCTGGTCTCTGTCGAGGCCGGTGTCACGCTCGGCTGGGAACGCTACACCGGCAACAAGGGCCTCAACATCGGTGTCGATGCCTTTGGCGTGTCGGCGCCGATTGCCGAAGTCTACGCCCGCTTCGGGCTCACGGGGCCGCAGGTCGCCGCGCGTGTTCGCGAACGGCTCGCCCCCTAAAAGGCTTTTCCTATTCGTCAATTTATTGCAAACGCACCGGGGTTCAGCGGGCAGCCGCAGGCCGGAAAGCAGAAAAGGGTTATCGCCATGGCCATCAAGGTCGCCATCAACGGGTTCGGACGCATCGGCCGTAACGTGCTGCGCGCCATTCTCGAATCGGGCCGGCAGGATATCCTAGTCGTGGCGATCAACGATCTCGCCGATGCCGCGTCGAACG
>JBMOFG010000455.1:0-1970 GCA_049314415.1 Polymorphobacter sp. | reverse complement strand
GAGCCGAGCCGTTCGGCGAGCTGCATATAGGGGCGCAGCCGCGGCGCTTCCTCGGCGCTGAGCGACGGCACGTTGAGCGCGTTGGTGACGCCGCCCGTCAGCAGAAAGTCCGACATCTGTTCGGCGACCTGGATGGCGACATTGACCTGGGCTTCGTCGGTCGAAGCACCAAGGTGCGGCGTCGAGATGAAATTGGCGGTGCCGAACAGCGGCGATGCCTTGGCCGGTTCCTCGACGAAGACGTCAAGCGCGGCGCCGCCAACCTGACCCGAATCAAGTGCTGCCTTCAGCGCTGCTTCGTCGATTAGTCCGCCGCGCGCGCAATTGATGATGCGCACGCCCTTTTTCGTCTTGGCGAGATTTTCTGCCGACAGGATGTTGCGGGTGCTGTCGGTCAGCGGCGTGTGCAATGTAATGAAATCGGCCTGCGCCAGCAGTTCATCGAGCGTGACCTTGGTGACGCCCATATGCTCGGCGCGTTCGGGCGTGAGGAACGGGTCATAGGCGATGACTTTCATCTTCAGGCCCAAAGCGCGATCGGCAACGATGCTGCCGATATTGCCGGCGCCGATCAGCCCCAGTGTCTTGGCGGTCAGTTCGACCCCCATGAAGCGGTTCTTCTCCCATTTGCCGGCCTGGGTCGAGGCATCAGCTTCGGGGAGTTGACGGGCAAGGGCAAACATCAGTGCGATGGCGTGTTCGGCGGTGGTGATCGAGTTGCCGAAAGGCGTGTTCATCACGACGATCCCGGCACCCGAAGCTGAGGGAATGTCGACATTGTCGACACCGATACCGGCGCGGCCGATGACCTTGAGATTGGCGGCAGCGGCGATGACGTCCTTGGTCGCTTTGGTGGCGCTGCGGATCGCAAGTCCGTCGTAATTGCCGATGATCTTGATCAGCTCGTCCTTCGACAGGCCGGTGATTGCATCGACTTCAATGCCGCGGGCACGAAAGATCTCGGCGGCCTTGGGGGACATCTGGTCGGAAATAAGAACTTTGGGCATGGGGTTCTTCCTCGGCTCCCCTAGCGGTACGGCAGGGGTTGGGGGTTTGAATGATCGCGGGGCAGGGCGGCCTTGCGGCGCGAAGGGGTCCAGCCCCGGCCCTCCCGAGGGAGGGCAACAGGCTTCAGGCGTTCATTTCCGCATAGGCCCATTCGAGCCAATGAGTCAGCGCAATGATGTCGGCAGTATCCACCGTCGCACCACACCAGATCCGCAGGCCAGGGGGGGCGTCGCGATAGGCACCGATGTCATAGGCGGCACCCGCCTTGTCGAGCAGCGAGACCATTGCCTTGACCTGATCTTCGGACGTGCCGGGCAGCGTCAGGCAGACGCTGGTGTTCGACCGTGTTGCCGGCACCTTGGCGAGATTTTCGATCCACGGGGTGCGCGCAACCCAGTCATTGAGCGCCGTCGCATTGGCATCGGCTCGCGCCATGAGTTCGGGCAGGCCGCCGATATGCTGCGACCATTCGAGCGCATCGATATAATCCTCGACCGCCAGCATCGACGGGGTGTTGATCGTCTCGCCGCTGAAGATGCCTTCGATCAGCTTGCCCTTCTGGGTCAGCCGGAAAATCTTCGGCAATGGCCAGGCCGGCGTGTAGCTTTCGAGCCGTTCGACGGCGCGCGGCCCCAGGATCAGCACGCCATGGCCGCCTTCGCCGCCGAGGACTTTCTGCCAGCTGTAGGTCAGCACATCGACCTTGTCCCAGGGAATGTCCTGCGCGAAAACGCCCGACGTCGCATCGACGAGGTTGAGGCCTTCGCGATCGTCACGGATCCAGTCGCCATTGGGCACGCGCACCCCCGAAGTGGTGCCGTTCCAGGTGAAGCAGATGTCGCGCGATTGGTCGATGCGGCTGAGGTCCGGCAGCTCGCCATAGGGCGCCGTCACGACGTCGGCGTCGATCTTCAGCTGCTTGATGGCATCGGTCACCCAGCCTTCGCCAAAGCTTTCCCAGG
>JBMOFG010000454.1:0-1976 GCA_049314415.1 Polymorphobacter sp. | reverse complement strand
GGCGGCATTCCTCGAACGCGTCGACATCATCGCCGAATATGACCGGGTGATCCGCTCACCCTCGTTCGAAATGAAGCTACCCTCGGTGATCGCGCTGCGCCAATATGTGCGGCCGGCCAGCCATCCGGCGTTCACGCGCTTCAACCTGTTCCTGCGCGATCGTTTTCAGTGTCAATATTGCGGTGTAGGGCACGACCTTACCTTCGATCATGTCGTGCCGCGCGCCTATGGCGGCCGCACCACCTGGGAAAATGTCACCACCGCCTGTGCGCCGTGCAATTTGAAAAAGGGTGGCCGCACCCCGGCGGAAGCCCATATGGCGCTGCGCCAGCGGCCGTTCCAGCCGGCAACAATGCAACTGCAGGAAAATGGTCGGGCCTTCCCGCCGCATTATCTGCACTCGACGTGGCGGGATTATCTATATTGGGACAGCGAATTGCTTGCCTGATCTCCCGCTCTAGCCGGCGGGAGTGGGGCAAGATCAATCCGGTGCCCGCAAAACAACCGTCAACCCCTCGGGTGCCTCGGCGAGCGCAAACAGCCGTATCGCATCACGCCGGGCACGGTCGATTACCGCCGCCGGCACATCGCCTTCGATCAACAGCGCATCGCAGCGCCCCAGTGCGGCCAGTTGGTTAAGCGTCAATTCGCCCGGGTCGGGGCTGGCCACCACTATGGTGCGCACCTCGGTTACTGCTGAGGACGCCCCGGCGATCGCCGCCGTGACCGCAGCCTTCGGATCATCCAGCGGCCGTAGCGGATCGAGCGTGCCGCCTGCTGCCAGCGCGCGTTCCCACAACCGGCGCCGGTCGGCTACCCCCGGATGCGCCGCACTTGCTGCCGCGCGCGCGCCGGCGATCGCCTGTGCCAGTTCGCCCAGCGACGCCGGCAGCAAGGCTTCAAGCCGGCCCCGCAGCGCCCGCGACAGGCTGGCCGATGCGCCGCCGGTGGATATCGCAAGCTGCACCGGTGACCGGTCGATGATTGCCCCCATCAGGAAATCGCTCATCGCTGGCCGGTCGACGACATTGACCAGCAGACCGCGCGCCCGCAACCGTGCCGCCACGACCGCGGCTTGTGCAGCGTCATCGGCGGCGACAAAGGCCAGCACCGGATCGGGCGCCGTCTCATCGACGACAATTCCGCCTGCGGCCACCACCAGCCGCGCTTTGGCCGCCGCAGCCTCAGCCGCATCGGGGCCCAAGGCCAGCACGATCACCGGACGACCGGCGAGCGAAAGAAATAGAGGCAAAGCGTCCATTAATGCCAGATGCCAAGCTGTTTACTGCTTGGCCAGCGCAAACGCTCAGTTGCGGATTTCGGGCTTCAATTTGTAGCGACCGCCCTCGCGCCCCGAAAACATCTGGGCGACCGCCGGATGCTGGATGGGATCGCTGTCGCCATCGAGCAACAGGTTCTGCTGGCTGACATAGGCGACATAAGCCGATTCGTCATTTTCGGCGAGCAGATGGTAAAAAGGCTGATCCTTGCGCGGCCGCACGCCTTCGGGAATGGCGTTCCACCACTCTTCGGTATTGTTGAACACCGGATCGACATCGAAGATCACGCCGCGAAACGGAAACAGCCGATGGCGAACGATGTCACCAATGGTGAATGTTGCCGGTGTCGCGCTGTCATCAACAGCCGCGCCGCTTCGAAATTCAGTGCCCTTCATACGCTCGATCATGCATGCAACCCTGTGTCCCGCCCCGCAGCCCGGGGTGGTCCAATTACTAATATAGGTATGGATCGCGCCGCGTGAAGGCCTTGTGACGGGATGATGACGTCGCAGCCCGACATAAGGCTTGGCAACCCCGCCCCGCCTCGTCTATACGCGCCGCCTTCGACCGGTTGCTCAAAAAGCATCCAGCCCCAACGGGCCACCCCTGAGGAGAGGTGCCAGAGTGGTCGATTGGGACGGTCTCGAAAACCGTTGTGCCAGTGATGGTACCGTGGGTTCGAATCCCACCCTCTCC
>JBMOFG010000453.1:0-1983 GCA_049314415.1 Polymorphobacter sp. | reverse complement strand
GGGGTTGCGCAGCCTCGAAACGCCGATGCTGGTCGTCTGTGGTATACAGGATCAGGATAATGGCTCGGCGCCCGATCTGGCGTTGACGCTGCCGAATGCCGCCTATGTCGAAATCCCCGGCAATCACATGAGTGCCGTTGTCAAACCCGATTTCGGCACCGTCATTGCCGCCTGGCTCGACCATCATCGCTGACGCTTGACGACCCGGCGCAGCGCGCGCATCCCCACAGGCATAAATAGCCTTGGGAGTAGTCGTGATTTCATCCCCTGTTTCGATTCTGGCGCTGTCGATCGCGCTCGCGGCGCCGGCGCTTGCTGCTGAGATCAATGCAACTGTGGCCGCCACTTTTGTTGCAGACGCCGAAAGCCAACTGTCGACCTACAGCGACTATGCCCAGCGCGTTGCCTGGGTGAATTCGACCTATATCACCGATGACACCGATTTCCTGAATGCCAGGGCGGGCGCCGAAGGCACATTGCTGACCGTCAAGCTGGCTAAGCAGGCGGCGCAGTTCAACGCCACCCCCGGCTTGTCCTATGATGTCCGGCGTAAGCTCGATTTTCTGAAACAAGGCATCATCTTGCCCGCCCCCGATAGCGAGGGCGCTGCCGATGAATTGGCAACGCTGACGACCCGGATGCAATCGACCTATGGCAAGGGCAAGGGCAGCTTCAGGGGTGTTGCCACCAGCGGCAACGATCTCGAAGCACTGATGGGCACCACCCGCGACCCCGAACTGACCAAGGAAATCTGGACAAGCTGGCACAAGGTCGGTCAGCCGATGCGCGCCGATTATGTCCGCATGGTCGAAATAGCCAATGCCGGCGCGCGCGAATTGGGCTTTGCCGATACCGGCGCGATGTGGCGGTCGGGCTATGACATGCCTGCCGATGATTTCGCTAAGCTGGTCGATACGCTGCTCGCTGAAATGACGCCCCTTTACAGGGATCTGCATTGCTACACCCGCACCAAGCTCAACGCGAAATATGGTGATGGCGTACAGCCCAAGACCGGGCCGATCCGTGCTGATCTGCTCGGTAATATGTGGGCGCAGGACTGGAGCGACATCTATGATGTTGTTGCTCCCCCCGGCGCCGGCGACATTGGCTATGATGTCGGCGCCTTGCTGACCGCCAAGGGCTATGATCCGGTCAAGATGGTGCGCACCGGTGAGGCATTTTATTCATCGCTTGGCTTTGCCCCGCTGCCTGATAGTTTCTGGACACGCTCCCAGATCACCAAGCCCGCCGATCGCGACGTCGTCTGCCACGCCAGTGCCTGGGATGTCGACAACAAGGATGATCTGCGCATCAAGATGTGCACCAAGGTCAACTCGTCGGACTTCGTCACCATCCATCACGAACTCGGCCATAATTATTACCAGCGCGCCTATAACAAACAGTCGTTGCTCTATCTCAACAGTGCCAATGACGGCTTTCATGAAGCCATCGGCGATTTTGCCGCTCTGTCGGTGACGCCCGATTATCTCGTCAAGATCGGCTTGCTCGATGCGGCAAAAGTGCCTGATCCGTCGAAAGATATCGGACTGTTGCTGCGCCAGGCGATGGAGAAAGTGCCGGGCATGCCGTGGACGGCGCTCGTCGACAAATGGCGCTGGGGAGTATTTTCGGGGATGACCCCGTCATCCGGCTATAACAAGGCCTGGACCGATCTCCGCTTGCAATATCAGGGTATCATCCCGCCGGTGGCGCGTACGGAGGCCGATTTCGACCCCGGTGCCAAATTCCACATTCCTGGCAATACACCCTATGCGCGTTATTTCCTCGCCCGCATCCTGCAGTTCCAATTTTATGAAGCGGCGTGCAAGCAGGCCGACTGGAAAGGCCCGCTTCACCGCTGCTCGATCTATGGTGACAAGGCCGTCGGCGCCAAGTTGAACGCCATGCTCGAAATGGGCGCGTCAAAGCCTTGGCCCGACGCGCTCGAGGCCTTTGCCGCTACGCGCAAAATGTCGGGCAAAG